>JAGQHH010000174.1 GCA_020431945.1 Cyanobacteria bacterium HKST-UBA02
GTGAGCATGATGTTCTCGGGCTTCAAGTCCCGGTGCAAAATACCCTTCCGGTGCGCGGCCCGCGCGGCATCGGCTATCTGCACGAAGATCGGCACTGCTTTTGCCGGCGGAAGGAGAATGACATTGTCCAGGACATCGCGAAGATTGACACCGTAAACATACTCGATCACCAGATAGGGCTCGCCGGCGGCGGTGGTCCCGAAATCGAAAGTCTTCACGATATTGATATGGTCGAGCTGCGCCAGAGCACGGGCTTCCCGCTTGAGCCTGACGACGCTCTCGCTGTCGTTGGCGAGCTCGGAGTAGAGAACCTTGAGCGCTACCTCCCTGCCGGTGCTTATTTGATTCGCCTTGAAGACGGCACCCATCGCTCCGGCACCGATAAGGTCCATGATCTGATAAGAATCGATAACATGCCCGATCATAGGATGACGAGCTGCGGGCTTCTTATTTGATTCGCTGCTTTCCATTTCGAGTGCCCTTCTTACTTACTTTTCCACCGGCACTCACCCGGTAAACAAATACCTAGAAGTAGAGCCCTCTGGCTCCCAGGAGGCAGATAACGAAGAGACAGGAGCTGCAAAAGAGACCTTCCACGAGCATGATGCTCAAGACGAAAGGCAGATTCTCCCGGAGCCTGTCGACCACAGCGGTGGCGGTGCCGAGGAAGAGGAACCCGGCCGAGGCAGCCAGGTAGAAGTAGATACTGGCGCTCGCACTGCAGACCCAGAATTCCTCCCAGGACCAGGCACTGACCAGGGAGACCAGAAGAAGCGCCCCTACTGGTGGTATCATCGGCAAGAGCGCCAGCAGGAATCGTCTCTCGAATCGCGGTGGTGCGCTCAAGAGCGCCATGATGAAAGCCACGCAAGTAGCCGGTCCGGCAACCAGGAGGCCGGTCACCGACATGGTCAGCATCAGAACGAAACCACCGGCAACTATGGCCAGGCGCTCCATGCCCGCGGTACCGCCGACACCGCTGACCCCATAAAGCAAGCCCAGAGAGGCGAGAAGAACGGCGCACAACGAGCCGGTAGTAGCGAAAGAGCCTAAAAAGCGCCGCTGTCCTAGGGTGGTCATCTTCTCTCCTGGTCGTGCCTTACCGGGTTGCAAAGAACAATTACCACCCATTATAGCCAGCAAACAAAACTTGCGCTCGTCAGCCCTCAGGGCTCCCGGACAGTGCGTTTCGGGCGTCGACTCAATTTCATCTGGCGCAACATCGCCTCGATGGCCCGACCCGAGTTTATAGAGGCTACCGAATGGCCTTTGCCGGTAAGAAAATTAAGCGTCTCGATACTGGAAAGATTGAGAATGCGAGCCAGACGGAGCAAACGCTTCTCGTCATAACCGCGCTCGGCGATTCCGAAATCGTAGAGTTCGGGCAGGAGCTCTCTGGGTGCCGGCATCCGCTCTCCCTCCCGGACGCTGAGCTGAAGATTGACAGCCAGCTCCAGATGGCGAGCGGAGAAATCAAGAATTCCGTCATTAGCGGCATGGATAGTAAATTCTACTTTGGCGTCGGGGCTGTCCGTCGGAGGACAATTATTGATGGTGAGCTCGGCGAGCTCGGCAAGCGCTCCGTCACACTGCCCGGCTCCCTGATAGACAGTCAGGTTTATGGTGGCATCAGGAGACTGGCAACGGTGATAGCCGGTGACCGGAACCGGAGAGCCGGACCCGATCACGGTCTTCTCGCCTGTTTCATCGAGCACCACCACAGGCTCGGCCAGCACATCCCAGACAACCAGCTCCCTGACGTTGTTAGCCATCAGGGTGGCGAGAATAGCGGCACCGGAAACAGGAGCATAGCCCGAGCTGAGAACCCGCAACTCGGCGACGCCGAACCGCTCCACGAGCATACTGGCCACCGGCGCCGAACGGGCGCACTCACCCACCACCAGGACTTCGGCAAAGTCTTCTACTTTCATGCCGAGGTCGTCCAGGAGCCTGTCGATATAGCTCTCCATCTCCTCGAGAGCGGGACCGACGATTTCCTGATAGTCCATGAGATTGATGGAATCGATGTAATGGACGTCGTGCTCCACGAGACCACTCAGCCCTATTTTTGCTGTCGGAATATTGGTGAGACGGAAGTGCGCCCGGGCGGAAAGAGAAAGGTCTTCCTTGATACTCTCGGCAGCCAGCCTGAATTTGCCGAGAACGCTGCGGTTTCGCCGGGGCGCCACCGAATGCTTGTCTTCGAAGTCACGGAGCATCCATTCCACCAGCAAGTCATCCATGGCGTTGCCACCGAGTCCGGTGCGCCCTCGGGTGCCTTTCACTTCGATGATTCCCCGATAGTAGTCAATCGCCGATACGGCGAAAGAGCCGGCCCCGAGATGAAAGAGGAAATAACGTCCTTCCTGCGTATAGTTTCTGTAGAAATGATAGAGCGCCGCCGCGGTAGGCTCGTTGATGATGCGCTTGA
>JAGQHH010000175.1 GCA_020431945.1 Cyanobacteria bacterium HKST-UBA02
GCCGACTGTCTTTCTGCCGAGATAGGCAGATAGGGAATCCGGGCATCGAAATCAGCCATGTCGGTGCTTATTTTCGTGAAACTGAAATCGAACAGGGATGGAATCGCGAAATCACCGCCGGCACCGGCGACGGAAGCATAGACCCGGATACTCGTTTGCCCGGCCGTGATGGCAATGGTGTTCTTTCCGCCCGGCACCAGCCATGATACCGGTACCGGAACCGCCTGCCACTGCCGGAACCTGTCGGCATCGGTGCCCAGCACCCCGGAGAAGAGCTGATAAGAACGCATTGTCGTGCCGGTCTCGCTGTATCTGTAGAGCGGCAGAGAAGCCTCTTGTACAGTTCGTCCATTCAGGCTCACTGTCGAGCCCGGAAGAGCTTCGGATGAATCGATCAGGATCAGGACTCGATCCGGGGTGCCCGCAGGAACCTCGGTCAGACGGACGAAGCGATGGCCAGCCGGTATCTCCAGGGCATACTCGCCGTCATTCACAAGCCCCGCCGAATACAGAAATGGCACCGCCAGGATTGAGAAAGCGATGGCCAGCCTCCTGGCTCCTTTTGCCGCCCCCAGGGCAATGGCGACCATGAGATAGATGAGCAGAGCCTTGAGAAGCACCGCCGCAGCAAGAGCGAGAGCGGGCTGCACACCCAGGCGGTTGAGACTGACATCGATACCCAGGGGCAGGACAATTGTCAGGACTGCGGCAATACCAAGGGAGCCGAGAGCCAGGGTCCAGGGTTTGCGGCTCTGAGAGGCGGTCCAGAAAAAATAGACCGCCAGGATACAAAAAAGAGGAATGGCGGTGAATCCATATCGAGGAATTGCCGAGAAAGCCATATAAGGCGAATGGGCTGCAATGAGAGCGAGAGCGGAAAAGCAAATGAGCCTGCTTTTGCGATCGAGATTTTTAAAGCGCAGGAAAAATGACACTGCCCCGAGACAACCGAAGGTCAACAAGAAAGTGTGCCAGATGGCCTGGGTGGGAAGGGGCAAGCCAATTACTGCGAATCTATAATCGTTCCAGGGCACGGACCAGAGCCGCTCGAACTTACGAAAAGCCATGGCGGCATAGACATCGGGATTGGCGAGAACTCTGCCTTTGATCGTCCCCAATGCTTGCGGAAGAGTGAGGGCTTCGGTTTGCTCGGGCGGGTCCGGACAATCCCTGCCGTCGGTGCCCAGGTCAAAGCCCCGGAAAAGATTGTAAATCGGCTGACGCTGCGGCGAAAGATAGATCTTGCCAGTGGCGGTCCAGGTAAAAGCAAGCCAGGGCGCAAAAAGAATCGCCACCCCAAGGACAAAAGCAGCCAGCTTGAAACCCAGAGATCGCCTGTCTGAAAGAAGTGGCAGGAGTGCCATGAGAAGCATGCCCGGAGCCACCAGAGGCTTGAGCAGAACCGCCACAGCCAGAAGCAAGCCGAGCCCGAGATAACAGGCGATACCCTTGCTCCGTTCCTGGAACACGAGACAGGCAAGATAAAGAGCGCCGACCTCCACGAGACAGGTAAGAGGCTCGGTGAGAAATTTGCTTGTCGATACCAGGGCCGCAGGATAAAGAGCCCAGAGCAATCCGCCCAGAATGCCGAAATGCACGCTTGCCGTAAGCCTCCGGCAAACTGCGTAGACCAGGACAGCGGTCAGACCGTGGATCAGAATCATGAGAAAGATCACCGGCTGCATTTGCGTGATATCTGGTCTAGCTCCGACAAGCGAATAAGCCGCCGATCCCAGTAAAGGCATCACCGGGCCATCGAGCATGATCGCGTCTTTTACTGCCTGGCACTGGGAAACCAGTCGGGAGGGGTCTTTCATGAGGTCAGCGAAGGCCGTCTGCACCGCGGCGGAAGACTCGACATAATGCCCGGAATCGAATAAGCCGGCGCTGCCCAGGCTGAATCGGGAGAAGCTGACACTACCCGCCATCAGGAAAGCCAGAATGAAGATGAGAAAGGGAGCCGCCTTTTCCAGCCTGGAGCTTGCAGGCTTGTTTTGAGCCGGTTTCTCCACTCTTGCTGCAGAAACGGAAAGACTCACCGGTCTGCTCTCCCTATATTCTTGTTTGAAACCGAATACCAGCGCGGCTCACATCCGAATCCGACTACCTTGCCCGAAGCATCCAGGCCGAAAGCATGCACCTGGTGTTTGCCGGGCATTCCCAGAAGATTGCCGGGTACTTTTATTGTCCCTTTGCCGGCAGCGATAGTGATTGAGCGAAGCACAACCGGTCCCTGAGGCAGTTCGGCGGACGGCACCGGCAAGATGCCCTGGCCTGATTTCAAGATCACCACTTCGATCTTCTCGACTCCTTGCATATTGCGAGAATCGGCTTTCAGAATCAATTCTCGGCCGTTACCGACACCGAGCACCAGGTCATTGCCGAGCGCGGAGCCCTGCGAAAAGAGCGAGAGGGACGGGGACCAGTCAGAAGGTCTCAAACACTCGACGGCATAAGAGAATGCGCCCTCCCTGGCTTTACGATCGCGCAGAGCCAGGGACTTCACGACGCCGTTTGCCAGCCAGCTCCGGCTGCGTCCCACAGGAAATACCAGACGATCTCCCATCACCGACGGTGGCGGACCCTGACTGTAGTCGATCCAGCTAGGCGGCTGATTCTCGGATTGAAAGAGTAGATCCAGGGATTGCGAGAGCTCCACCAGCTCGTCCCTGCCGGTCACCGGTCTACCGTCGAAATCTTTCACCAGAACAGACAGGCCAATCGTCTGAAAAGGATCGACTCGAAATTCCCGGAAAACCGGCTCCGCACTCCCCGTATTCAGCTCCGCACGAGGCAGAGCCTCTCCCCCCGGTCCGGGAAAAGACCAGGACTTATAGGAAGAGTCGGATTGATCCCACTTCAGAACCTTACTTACCCGCCCGGACCGGAGCAGATCACAGAGCATTTCCGGGGCGACGAAATCACGCTGACCGGGAACCGGAGACTCGAGCGTCTTTACCCGGTCGGCTAGTCTGGATGGGGAAACAGGAGGAGAAAGGAGGGTGGCAAGAAACTCCGGACGCCCTATCAAACCGGCCCCTTCGAAGTCCTGGGGAAGATCCAGCAAAAGAATCGGCTTCTCGACCGGGACACCGGCAGCCAGGCGGCTGAGAAGCTGGCGGGCATTCTCCACCTGCGCTCCGGCAAGCTCGTAAGAAACGAGATTGTGCCTGGCAGCCACCGCCCAGGTGACAGCCAATACCAGGGGCACGATCGCAATCGAAAAGCGGAACGGAGTCTTCATCCCTGGAGGAAGAGAAGCAATGGACAGAAGGATGCACAGAGGCACCGAACCCAGATAGAAAAGACGGCTACCCACCAGATTCGGGAAGACATGCCAGATCTGGAAAGTCGGCAGGCATGCCACCACCATCCAGAGCCCCAGGAACAGACAAACAAGAGAAAGACTCGGTCTGATCACGAGCCTTACAGCAAGCGCCAGGAAGAGCACATACCAGCTGCACCGGGCCAGGGTAGTGAAAGCCTCGACAATCGGGCGATGCTCGTTGACACCGTAGGCGATTTTAGCCAGGGTGGAACGGTCCATAAAATTGGCGATGCCTTGTTTTATGGCGGCCATACCGCTGCCGCCATAGCCTCCCACCACGGTTCCGATAGCCAGCGTGCGAAGCACTGCGAAGCCGCCCAGAACCATGAAAAAGGCACCGGCATAGAAAGCTCTCTGCTTGATCGAATCCGTTTTTCTCCAGGCAAGCGGTCCGCTGAGGAAAATCTCAGCAAGCACCACCGCCAGTGGCAATGTCACCGCCATCTCTTTGCAGGACAGCGCCGCAAGCTCCAGGGCGAGAGCCAGAATCAGAAGGGACATCGCCGCCCTGACGCCCTTGCGGAAATGGAAGTAAGCCAGCAGGGAAGCAAGATAGAAGAAAGTGCAATGCACATCGACCCGTCCGATTATCCAGGCCACCGACTCCACATGCAGAGGGAAGCAAACGAAAAGAAGCATGGCTATCCAGGCGCATGTCCGCCTTCTTGTGACCTCGAGAGCCAGGGCACCGGTGAGAAAGGCGCAGCCGGCAAAGACCAGGACATTGGTCAGGTGATAACCGAAGCTGGAAAAGCCGTAGAGAAGATAATCGAGACAGAAGGAGAGCGTGATTCCCGGGCGGAAGCTCGTGAGCGAATCGGTATCTCCGGTCCAGGTGCCGGTGAGAGACTTCCAGAGAAGACCGGTATCACCGGTGGCGGCACGGTAGATATAGTCGATATGCTTGAAATCGTCCAGGAGAAATCCCGCTTTCAAGATCGGGTAATAGAGAATCAGGCTGGCGCCTACAGCCACCAGGGCAAGAGCAATCCACAGAAGAGGCGGATTAACGCCGACATCAACCGGTTTTTCTACTGCTTGCTCGGATTTTACAAGGACATTCGTCATATCAGTAAATCTCGTATCCCCCGCTTATTGGAGAAGCGCTTCCCTTGAGCTCCGACACATTCAGATCGAGCTTCTCGAAAACGATGTCCGTTGCAGGCTCTTCACCGGCAGCGCTTATCTCGAGCTCGACATGCTGCTTCGAATCAAGAGCTTCAGGCAACATCACCGGGAAAGAGAAGGCAAAGCCACTGGTGCCGGGCTCGAGAGAAAGGCTGCTGGGCACCCAGGGCGACCGATAGTCGACCTTGCTGTCTCTCACCACTGCCTTGACTGTGACGGGCAACTCGAAAGGCTCGGAACGGCTCGACTTGACCAGCCCGGAAACAGTGAAGATCGAAACGGTAGAAAGACCTGCTCGGGAAGACATGGCGATCGGCAAATGTCCAGACAAGCGGCCAGCCAGCGGCCTCGCCGGTCCCAGCCTGGACCCTGACGGCGCCAGAAGCAACCTGAGGTTATAAGTGCCGGTCTGCAGACCCGGCTGTTGCGAGAGATCTCTGCTCTCGGAGACCAGACCGGGCACCGCATAGCGCTCGTCGAATCGAGGATCGCATAGCCCGTCTTTCTGCTCCACTCCATAGAGACACTTGTCCCAGGAGTAATGACATAGTGACGGGATGATAGCCTGCTCTCGGCGCAGGATGTAGGAGCCAAAAAGACGAGCCTGGCTCTGCCCGGATCGTCTCACTATGTGGACTGTCAGCTTGCTCGCTCCGGTGACGCTCCCTACCGGCAGCTTGAAAGCGAACCACTGTCTAAGATCAGGCAGGCCCGCCCCGGCGGGATTGATAGCCTGACTGAAAACAGACTCGAATTCCCTGTTCTCGCCTGCCTGGACAAAGGGCATCAGGGGCAGTGCCGGGCCATCGAGCCTCTTTTCGTTGACGAAGACATCCACGAGCTGACCGGGCTCTTTCCAGCTCCGGCAATCCATGATCAGATAGCAGTCTCGCGAAGCGAGCTTCTGCCGGTCTATATGGGAGAGATCGATAACCTGGGTGATCGCCTGATTATGAGGTCCCAGGTCCACGGGCCATTCATGGGCGCGGCCGAAGGCTCGCACCGGCAGAATCGAAAGCACGAGAAAAACGAGAGCGAACATGAAGCCCAGCCGCGTCAGACCGCGGGTGCGGCTGTCAGGCTCGCACAGGGCCACGGCGGCGAGAAAGACCATGACACAGACGAGCTTGATGCCAAGTTCGACAAAAAAGGCAGCCTGGAATGACGATATCACCGGGATTGCTCTGATATAGCCGATGAAATCTCCCTGCATCACGACAAAAAGCGCCCCCAGCAAAAGAACCACGGGAGTCTGGCCTCGCCGCATCAGACGGCCGAGAAGATAGAGACCGGCAGCCGAGAATATCAGGACGGCGGGCATGGCTGTCACACCGTATCGACCCAGGGTGCTGAACATGAAATAGCCGGTATGCACCAGGACTACGCCCAGAGCCAGCACACGCCCCCGGGCGCTTCCCCGGGAGGCTCCCAGGCCCAGAGCCAACCCGATGAGGGCGAGATAAAGAAGAGCCTGGTGGAAAATCACCTGCTGGCCGGCAGAAATACTGCCAATGGACTTTCTGAAATCATTCCAGGGAAATGCCAGTAGCCTGCAGGGCTTCTCGAGAGCCGTCAGCCCTATGTCCACAGGACGCTGCATTA
>JAGQHH010000176.1 GCA_020431945.1 Cyanobacteria bacterium HKST-UBA02
ATTCCCGGGCAGCCGCCATTTTTCTGAAAGACCGCCGGCTCTCCGGCTCTTTCTTTTGAATGAGGAAATACTATAAAGTATCGTAAAGATTCTTGGCCATGCCTGCTTGGTGCTTATCGATCGATAGCCTGAATTGCTCTTTTGGGTTGTTTCTGTATATGCGCTGCATGATTGTTGGATTGAAAATCGCTGAATTATCTGTCACAGGCCGCTTCCGAGGCGGGGCTGTAAAGCCTTGTTGCGACCGGGATAGAGGTTGTAGATGCGATCGGATCGATTTGCATATCGAACCGCTAGTGATACCGCGCTAAGAAAACTTCCGATAATAGTATCGTTTTTGCCACCAGTCTGTATATGCTTCGTGTATTGCCGGATCCGGCTTAGCAAGCCAGTTCCTGCGTTTGGCGACAGGCGATCTACTTGCAACGGTATATCCTCGACGCCAGATGTAGGTTAAGCGTTTTCCAGAATTTCGATTCTAATGAATCCTGAAAAGCCAGGTGGGTGAGGGGTTGCCGGGTTGTTTACAGGTTTTCTACGGAAAGTTACATATTGCCCTGGCACCACTATCGGTAGTACATTATTCCCAACAAAATTTTTCGAAACCACAACCGAATCTGTTAGCTGCTGCTAAGAAAAAGCGCCTGTCTGCGCGTGGGTGAAGTGATTCTCCCGGAAACGCGCTGGTCCGGCACTATCTTCCGGTTTGGCCCTATTCCGGGGTCGTGGACTCGTGTACCCAAAAATCGTTTATAGGAAGGAAATCCAGGAATGCTAAAGGTCCAACATAAAGATAACCAGGCTCAGGGAGCTACCCCGGGAGATGAGGCGGACAAGCAGACTGCCAGGCCGCAGTCGAAAGTTGCTGATTATATGGATAGATATTTCGAGTCCACCCAGGAAACTCTGGTCGGTCTTTATGCCAAGCGCGACCCCCTCACCGGGCTGCCTGTGGAGGACGTCAACGGCATCATCAATAGAGTGTCCACATCGGTTGCTGTAGCCGAGCTCAAATATGTTCTCTCTCCGGAAGAGATCATCGAGGCCTCTCTGGATGCGGCTGTCGGGCATCCTGTAACAATCCACTGGGCTTCCATTTTCAGCGACCATATCGGCAATCAGAAATTCTGGGCCAATACTCCTGCCAACATCAACGCCGATCCCGAAGTCGCCCTCGATGTTCTCAAATATTGGGCTCACGGCAAGCTCGCCGAGATGAAAGAAGACGAGATCTGGCTCCGCTCCGAAGATCTCCGCCGGGCCGTGCTTACCAAGAATACCGACAATCTCTCGGACCACGAAGTGAAGATGGGAGAGCTCTCGGCTCGCTTGAGAGGCAAGGGCTGTCTTGCTGCCTGCGGCGTGGCTTACGTAGAGGACAGTCTGGAAGGCATTCAAGAGGCTGCCAGGATCGAAGCTCTTGCTGCTAAAGCGGCGATGGGTATGGGTTTGAATACTTCCAGCCTGAGACCATGGGCATCGATCATCTCTAACGGCGCTGCCGCCTCCGGTCCGGATCGTTTTTACGAGAAGACCATCGCCAAGGCTGTGGAAGCAGTAGCCCAGGGCGGGCGCCGGGGCGGAGCCCTGATCGAGCTGCGCAACTCGGATCACCCGGATATCCTGTTCTTTATCGACAAGAAGAAGCTGACGCCACCGCCAGTGATGTCGGCCATCTACAAGAAGATGGAAAAGGACTTCCCGCAAAAGTCCGGAGAAGACAACCTCTCCTACAAAAAGCGTATTCTTCAGCTCAGCGAGACCCGTTATGGGGAGCTCTATGCGCAGTATCTCGAAAAACAGAACTATCTCAAGAACACCAATGTCACTGTTCTGGCAATGCCTGGCTTCATGGAAGCCGTCGCCAAGAAAGAGTTCTACCCGGCCTCTTTCAACAGTGCTCGCTGGTCGGGACCGCTCTATGATCCCCGGCACCCGGTTCTCGATGAGAAGACCGGCCAGATCAAAGTCAATCGCCTCACCAAAGAGCCTGTTTTCGATGAGTACTCGGTCGATCTCTCGGTGTATCCCGAAGCCATCGAAGCCGCTCGCAAAGCCAAGAACTCCATCGTCGAGATTACCGATCGGTACGTGCGGGTCCGCGGGCAATTCTACGCTCCTGATGTGTTCCAGCGAATCGTAGAAGGTATGCGTGATTCAGGCGAGCCTGGTCTGGGCTTCTACGAGACCATCAACAAGGGCAACGCCAACGATCATGTCTATGATCTCAACACCTGTAATCCCTGTGGCGAGCAATTCCTGCCTGCCGGACCGGGCAAAGACGGGCGCTTCTACATGGGCAACTGCAATCTCTCCTCCGTGCATGCTGCTCACGAAACCTTCTGGAATCCGGACGGCACTTATAACATGACTCAAATGTCTACTGTCGCCAAGATTCAGCAGCGTTTCATGGACAATGTCACCGATGTGAGCTGGTATCCGATTCCGGCCCAGAACATGACTGCTCGTATGGAAAGACGCAACGGCGGCGGTTTCGCCGGTATCGCCGAGTTCCTCTCCCGTCTCGGTCTCGAGTTCGGCAGCAAGGAGGCCCTGGCGGCCACTGAGAAGCTGTTCGCCAGCTACACCAGGGCCAGCGTGGAAGCATCGACAGCTCTTGCAAAGGAGCGCGGCGTCTATCCTCTCTGGGAAGGCAGCAAGTTCCAGAAGAAAGGCTTGCGAGTGCGCAACTCCTGCATGACCAACAATGCTCCTACCGGTACCCTGGCCCAGGCTCTCCAGACGAGCTGGGGTGTGGACCCGCACAACGGCATCGTCTTCTCCCGGAAGGTGCGATCGCGTTTTGTCGACTTCGTCGCTCCCGGATTCAAGGACCTCATGCAAAAACACGGTGCCTGGCCTGAGAGCATCGAAGCTCAGGATGCTCTGATCGCCAAGATTCGCGCCAATCACAAGTCCTGTCGGGGCATCGCCGAGATTCCCGAGGCAGTGCAGAAAGCCTTCCCGATCAGGGTGGAAGTCGAGCCTGAAGCTTATATCAAGCATCTTGCCGCCATCCACCGAGGAGCCGACGAGTTCCCCGAGGCCTTCAACTCGGTATCCAATACCTGCTCGATCCCGCTCGAATCGAGTGAAGAGTCCGTCTCGCAGGCTGCCATGCTGGCCTGGAGGCTGGGCGTCAAAGACATCACTTTCTATCCGGATGGCAGCCGGCTCTCCCAGCCGGTAGAGAAGATCGCCAAGGAAGACTATGAGCGCGAGTCGGACCTGCTTACCCAGCTCGGTCACCAGGAGCGGCGCTCGATCGATGTCGAAGAGACAACCGGCAAGACTTACAAAGTCAGAGTCGGCTCGCCGGATGGAGGCTCCACTCTGCATGTCAGCCTCAATCACGAGAAAGATCGTCCCGGCGAGCTCATCGAAGTCTATGCCAGAATGGGCAAACCTGGTGCCGTCGAGTCGGGTCTCTTCGAAGCCGTCGGCAGGCTCGCTTCAGCTTTCCTGCAGTACGCAGCCGAGTTCGGAGAAGACGAGCGGGCCAAGGCGGAGATCACCATCGTTCGTCAGCTGGTGAATATCCAGTCCGGATATCCCGCTTTCTTCAAGTTCGGCGATACAGAGAAGCCCGTGGTCGTGCAGTCTCCCTGCGACGGTCTCGCCAAGTCCATTCAGCACTACCGGCGCCACTACATGGACAGCCTTTCGCCATGCGAAACGCCGGCTTCCGGAGGACAGGAGCAGGTCGTTGCGGTGGATTCGACTGCAAAAGCTCCTACCACTCCCACGAATATCAGTGCTGTGGTTGTTTGCAGCAAGTGCGGCGGCGAGTCCTGGCTCAAAATCGACGGATGCAATGTCTGCCAGAGCTGCGGCTATTCCAAATGTGGTTGATATCAGGTAACCCTGGCTGACAGCAAAATGAGACGCCTGCCCTCGGGCAGGCGTTTTCATCTCCATAAAACGCCAAACCGCCTCGATGCGAAGCGGTCCGTGCGTAAATGGCGATTTTCTTGATGGTTAACGTTACCAATTTGAGACTGCCCAAGAATCACCTCGCGATCTACTTTTCCTGGATTAAATCTCGAAGAATTTATAGGACTATCCTGTCCCGAAGTGGTGCCTGGACCGATGAGATGGCATCAAAGCGAGATTTGTGAGCCCCCGGGTGGTATGAAGTTATTGCTACCGGGCTTCGAGTGTGTATCATGGTTACGGTAGCCCCCACAACCGGGCGATTTACTAGCCATTCCCCCATAAAGTAGCGTGCCAACGCCGCAAGAGATCGCTGAAAGGCGATTCTAAAGCTATGACAGACGACGACAGGCCACCAGCCCCGACAAAAACGCACAAGGATTACTACTACATCCTTGGTGTCAGGCCGAATGCTACCGGCGCCGAGATTCAAGAGGCGTATGGGGATCTCTA
>JAGQHH010000177.1 GCA_020431945.1 Cyanobacteria bacterium HKST-UBA02
ACGAGTTCGCTCTTTCCATGGCACGAAGCCGAGCACCCTTGCCTCCCCGGAGCTGGGAGTGAGAATGCCGGTGAGCATTTTTATCGTAGTCGACTTGCCGGCACCATTAGGACCGACAAAAGCCACCGACTGCCCTTCCTCGATCTCGAGACTGATGGCATCCACAGCCACGACTTCCTTGCTTTCGCGCTTCAAGCCCTTACCGCTTTTCACCACGAAACTCTTGCTCAGGCTTGCAAGCTCTATGGCCGAGCTCACTCAAAAGCCGCCGTCATAATTGGACTCATAGGAAGGATAAGAAAGAGTCGGCGGAGTAAAGGCCTGACGCTGGTAGGAAGAGGGATACTCGCCACCGCTTCCTGCCCCCGGGGAGGGCGAGCCCACTGCCACCAGCGGATTGGATGGGGACTTGTGGGTCAACGGGATGTCCAGATCCGCCACCACTTTCAAACGACCGTTGGGAAGCTGTCGACCGAGAAAAGTATGCTGGGTCCGGCCCACGAAAAACCGCCCCCCGTGAAGACCATGCAGGGTGCGCAAACTACCTTCGTACTGATCGTCCGATCGCGACCAGCTTCCGTCCTGGTGCCTGTAGAGAACATTGCCCCGCAAGAGGATACCGTCCCCGAGATCGGCCGGGACGGGGCAGAACTGCTCCCACTCGGCCCGCAGTCGTCCGAGATGGGTGATTATATGCTCCTGCCCATACAACCAGGCACCACGATAAGTGTTCATGGCAGCGTTGAGATCGACATAGTGCTGACCGGTGGTGGCGTCCTCCTTGAGATAGGAGTCCGCAGCGTTACCGTAGAGAGTATCCACCTGCGCGTTATACTGCTTGGGGATTTCCCTTTGATGATTGTCTTTGACTTCGCCTTGCAGTAGATACGGGGACAGCTCTCTCACCTCCTCTTATTCGAAACGGAAATGCTCGTTTCTATGCGGTGTATGAATTTGCAGGTAACGCTTCGATACTTCCTCGGCCTCATCCTTGTTGCCGGTCTTGCGCAATAGATCCGCCATGGCCGCAGGCAGCTCGTAGAGCTTGCGTTGCTCGTGCTCTTCCAGATCTTTGTAAGTCTTCAAAGCATCACGGTAGAACTGCTCGGCCTGATCGCTCATGTCCTGCCTGTGATAATAGTGCCCCAGCTCCAGACTGCACTGGGTCAGCAAAAAGGGATCGATAGGCTCCCGGGCTTTCTCGTGAGCCAGGGCTTCCATAAAGAGCTTCTCGGCTTCTTTATTCTCGCCGAGCTCTTCCGAGCTTCGTCCCAGATTGATCAAGGCCATGGTATTGGCGGGATGGTGCTTTCCGTGAAGTCTGTGCCCGATCTCTCTTGCCAGCGAATAATATTCGTGAGCCTTCTTATGATCGCCCAGACGAGATTCGCAGAGCCCGAGATAATGGAAAACCGACAGCTTTTCCTTTTCCTTGACTAATTTCGCCTCGGGCTTGGCGCCCTCCTCATTCTGCTCGATGCGCTTGAGGGCGTCCTCGAGATGGGTTCGTGATTCTTCCCATTTGCGGTGGCGATAGGAATTGATCGCCAGGCTGATCAGATCCCTCACCACTTCCACGTCGTTATCGCCATAACGCTTCCGGTCTATTGAAAGAGCCCGCTCGAAAGTCCTGCGGGCCTGCTCGTACTGCCGGTGCTTGCTATAGAGCTCAGCGAGATTATGAAGGGTGACTGCGCTTTCCGGACTGTCTCTTCCCAGGAGATTGTCTTTGATCGCCAGAGACTGGTTGTACAGATCCTCGGCTTCCTTGTCGTGACCGAGCTTGTGATTGATGAGTGCGAGGTTGCCCAGGGTCTCGGCGGTGAGGATATGCTCTTTGCCCAGGAGCCTCTCCCTGATCTCGAGGGCCTGTGTCAGAGAGGAGAATGCCTCGTTATATTCGCCGGTCTCGATGAACAAATGATTGAGCTGATTGAGGGTGGTGGCAGCATTGAGCTCCTGCCCGTTGTCCTGGGCGAAGAGCAGGGCTTTCATCCAGAGCTTGCGGGCGTCCTCTTTCTTTCCGTCGATGAAGGCCTGCTCGGCCCATTGCTCGAGCTCATCCCACTGTTGGTTGAGATCGCTCCGGTCTTTTGCCGTTGCTTGAGCTTGAGCCTGAATTTCAGATTGATCACCACAATAAGCCGGTAAAGTCGAGAAACCGGCCAGGAGCAGAAGAGCAAAAGCACCACTGATGGTGCGGAGCTCGGGCAAGCGCTTGTCTGAATGATTCGGCATAAGCCCCATATTATATAGCAAGCCCGTCAGATGTACTCGACTTTGCCGGTGCGCCTTCCGAGGAAGTCTCGAACAGCCAGATACTCGGCCCGCAGCTTCACTCGTCCTTCCCGTCCTCGAAATGGCGAGGTGAGACCATGACGGAGCAGATGCAGGAAAACCCTGGCAGTGCAAAACAGCTTGACAGCCGGATTGGGATGCCCGGAGAAGAAATAGAGACGGTTGCGGGCGAAATAATAATAGCGCCAGGCCCGCAGCTCGTCGCCGGTGGAGGCGCCGTCCACATGCTCGATTTCGGCACCGGGAACAAGAAGGAGCTTCCATCCGGCATAACGAAGCCTGACAGAAAGCTCGACATCCTCGAAATACAAGAAATAGTCGTCGTTGAGAAGACCGGCTTCTTTCAAGGCCTCGGCTCTTAGAAGCAGGCTGGCACCGGATAGCCAGTCGCACTCGCAGACCTCGTCACCGGCAGGGGGCTTGAGCTTGGCCTTGGCATTGAAAAAGTCGAAGATGCCGCGTCCGGTGCGGGAGACTACCCTGCCCTCCTCATCCCGCTCGACGATGGAGGCGCTCAGTGCCCCGACCTTCGGCATGGAATCAGCCGCCGCCACCAGCAAGCTGAGACTGTCCTCTGCGGCTGTGGCGTCGTTATTGAGCAACCAGATAAAATCCGCCTGTTGCTCGAGACAATACTCGAGACCGGCATTGCAGCCCCCGGAAAAGCCCCGATTGCTTTCCAGAGTCAGAAGGCTCACCCGGGGGAACTCCGCCTCGAGGGTCTCTCCGTCTCTGTCGTCCGAGCCGTTATCCACCAGCAGGACCCGATGATTCTCATAAGCGAGACGCTCCAGTGAGGCGAGACAGGCGCGGGTATGCTCGATCCCGCGCCAGTGCAAGACCAGTATCCAGACCAGCGGATTGTTCTCGTCAACCATAGACAACCTCAGTGCAGATAAGTATCAAGGCCGCCGCCTGATTTGAGAACCGTGACCGGATCCGAGAAGTCGCCCACCGGCATGTTTTTCTCGTTGAGAGCCCGGATTCTCACTTCATAATAAGCAGGCACCGGGAAATATTCGGGACCGAGCCTGGTGGCTCCTCGAGGCAATCGAACCACCAGACGTTTGGCGACTTCGCTCTCGTCCGTAGCCATGAGATAGTTGTCGAAGAAATAATTGGGTCTGGTGATCTCCAGCTCCACCTGGGTGGCACCGGGAACTATGGAGGCGTCGAAAAGGAAGGTGAGGGGCTTCGAGCCGACCTCGTACTCTCCGTTATTGAGCTGCTGGTAACCGTCGAGATCTATATATGGGATCATCATATCGCCGGATACCAGCCGGACGTTCTTGAGGCTGACCTCGGCGGCATCCGGAAGCTGAATCACCAGAGAGCGCACCGGACCCTGGGTGAACCAGCGCCAGTAATGAGAGGTCCGCACTTTCAGCGTGCGATAGTCCGACAACATATTCCGGCGCACCGCCAGCACTATCCAGTCGCTCACCAGCCTGTCCCGGGGGGCATCGTTCCACGAAATCGCTGCCGGCAAGAGACTTCTGAGATCTCCCTCCCGGGGTTTGACCTTGAGGTCCAGCATCAGGAAATCATAACGCAGCGGCGAGAGATTGAGACCCTCCACCACCAGGGTGTCATCGTGACTGGTATTGCTGATGGTGATACTCTCGGGACTGATGCTCGCCTGGCCTTTGCCCTGATACTTCCAGACACAGCCTGAGGGGCTGTCTTTCCTGGAGGTGGTGAAAGGAAGATCGAGGAGCCAGGGAAGATCCGTGCGTCCGGTGATGGAGAATTTCTCGAGCTTGCCTTTTTCGCGGCTCCAGAGATAGGGGCCTTTGATACCGGGAGCCATGAGCATAGCCTTGAACCGGCTCGCATTGAATACCTCGAATGGACCGACGATAAAGGGCTCGAAAGTCACCACCCTGGGCGAGAGATCCTTCTCCAGCCAGGGCGGTCCGAGAAGATGGTGAAATGTGGAGCCGTTGAAATTCACATGGGCGCCGTTGTAATCCTTGGCGATTCCAAGAACCAGAGCACGTTCTCCGTCTTTGAGAGTACGGGCGAGCGCTGCCGTCTGCTTCCAGATCTCCTGCAATTCCTGACCGGCCGCCACCCAGAAGGTCGACGTCGAGAAAGAAGTCCAGGAGAGAATCAAGACCATGATCGAAACGAGAAAAGCGCTGGCATAGCCGAGATTGCGATTGGCGTTGGCGGGGATCTTGAACTGCAGGTAGCTCCTGGGGGGATGGAACATGAGCACCGGCCATAGAGCACTGTATCCCATGGTGAAAAAGAAGAGCAGGCGGCTGGTCTGCAAATCATGTCCGACCCCCCAGAGCTTGGCTAGAGGAATCAGAGTGGAGAACATCCAGACCAGCAGAAAGAGCGACCAGCGAAGGGGGTTGCTTCTGGCCACGAGCCTGATCACAGCGATGCCGACACAGCCGGCAAGACAGAGCCCCAGGATCCAGGGCAGGGTCTGATCGCCCCGGATGACACTTTCTGGAAAGGGCAGGAGCATCCGCTCGATAGTGCCGGGCTCGAACCAGCGCAGGATGACATGACGGTTGAGAGCCCCGCCCATCATGCCGCTATAGCCACCGATAATGGTGCCGAGCGCTTTATAGCGCACGAAAAGATAGAGAATGGCAGAAATAAAAAATGGGAATGAATAACGGCCGGCAAAGAGCAAACGCTCTTTGATCGTTAAGCTCATACCGCTATCGTCGCCGCCGTCCACGGAATCGCTCTCGACCCCCTGGTCCCTGTCTTTCTTGCCTTTTCGCCGGGAAAGAGCGCGCCGGGCATGAATCTGCTGCCTGGTCAGCTTGGGCGCCGGAGGAGCAGGTTTCCAGGGCGCGATCTCCACAGGCTCGGTAAATCGATCCTCCACGGGCCAGGTGAAGTAATAAGCCGCCACCACCAGGGGAAGACCGATGCCGATCTCCTTGCTCAGCATGGCAAGCCAGAAACACAGAAGCGAGAGGAGATAGAGCTTTCTCTCTCCTTTTTGATGGGAGAGGGCCACGAGAATCAAGCTGAGCAGGTAGAAGGGCGCGCAGAGAAGGTCCGCTCGTCCGGAGATCCAGCAGACATCTTCGCAATGGAGAGGCGAAACGGCAAAAAGCGCGGCGCTGAAAAATGCTGCCGAGTTCGAATTGAGCTCAGGCCATGTAGAGGTGAGGGTGCGCACCAGCTGGAAAAGGAGTAGAACGCTGGCGGTATAAAGAAGGAGACTGTCTACGTGATAGCCGACAGCATTGGTACGGAAGAGAAAATAGTCGAGCAGATAGGTGAATCCCAGAAGCGGCCGGTAGAAATCGAAACTGGGAAGCTGCAGGTAATTGCTGGTGAAATTGCGCCAGATCAATTCGGTATTGCCGGCAAAGACTTTCTGGGCGAAGTTCACCTGCCAGATATCGTCTGCCACGAAGAACCCGCCCATAGATATGGCGAAGCACAACCAGGCCAGGAGCGTCAGCACCAGCACCTGAATCAAGAGGGTGATATTGCGGGGCTTGCCTGGCTTCGAATCGCCGCCTTTGGAACCGGACGAAGCCGATGGCTGATTGCGCAGGAATAGTCGATGAAAGATAGTCATCTGGAATTTTTCCGGAGAGCGCTCAGGGTAAACCCCAGCTTGTATCGATCAATGTGCCCGGTGTTTTCAAGCGCCCCATCGCCTAGATTGAACACAGGCAATTTGAACACAGGCACACAAGCATAAATGAGGAGAACGAAAATGATAAGTCTGGTGAGGGCTATTAGAGATCGCGCTAACATCGCCTTCGAGGACCATCTGACCAGCCTCCCCGGTCAGGAGCAGGTGCTTGTCAATCAACACATCGAGCGCTTTCTCGATTATCTGAAGCTGCAATGTAAAGAACCGGTCGTGACAGGACCCCGTTAGTTAATCTATCCTCTTCCTGTTCTATTCATTTTAGAAGAGGAAGCCATGACCAGAGCAATCCGCATCGAGAAATACGGCGGGCCCGAGGTTCTCGAGCTCAAAGAGGTCGAGCTGGGCAAACCGGGCAGGGGCGAGGCCCTGGTCAGCATCAGGGCAGCGGGTCTCAACTATATCGACATCTACCGGCGCCGCGGCGACTATCCCGTGGACCTGCCCTATACCCCGGGGCTCGAGGCAGCCGGGGTAGTCGAGGAGGTCGGCGAAGACGTCACCGAAGTCGCTCCCGGCGACCGTGTCGCCTACACCAGCCAGCCCGGCGCCTATGCCGAAGCCGCCATAGTCGACGCCGGCTATCTGATCCCAATACCGGACAAAATGACTTTCGAGGAAGCAGCCTGTTTTCCTCTCCAGCGCATGACCGCTCATTATCTTATTAACGAGTACCGCCCCCCTAAACCACACACCCATATACTCGTCCACGCTGCCGCCGGCGGAATGGGGCTACTTTTAGTCCAGTGGGCCAGACACCTGGGCGCCGAGGTGATCGGCACCGTGAGCACCCGAGAAAAAGCCGAGCTGGCCAAGGAAGCCGGCTGCCACCATGTGATCCTCTATAACGACCAGGACTTTCCCACCGAGGTCAAGCGAATCACCGACGGCAAGGGCGTGGAATTGATCATTGACGGAGTCGGCAAATCGACTTTCGAAGGCGATCTGGAAGCGGTGGCGGTGCGCGGCACCATCGTCATATTCGGATCCGCCAGTGGCAGAGCCGAGCCCATCTCTCCGAATGTATTGCAGCAGAAGTCTGTCCGCCTGTGCGGCGGCAGCCTGTTTCATCATATGAACGATCGAGACGAGATCCTCACCCGCGCTCATGACGTTCTCTTCGGTATCAAAGCAGGCTGGCTCAAGCTCAGGCATGCTCACGAATTCGCCCTGGAGGAGGCTGCCGACGCCCACCGGCTCTTAGAAAGCCGCCAGTCCACGGGCAAAATCATTCTCAAGACCAACTGATCGAAATCCCGGAGGACCACATGCTCAAAGACAAAAAACTCGCCGTAGTCGGCGTAGGCAAGCTCGGAGAAGCTCTCATCGCCGGTCTCCTGCGCAACGGCGCCATGAAAGTCGGCGACATTTCCGGCTCGGTGAAACAGGAGAGCTCGATCAAGCGCGTCGAAGAGAAGCTCGGCATCAAAGCCGGTCTCGACAATCGTGCCATGGTGAAGGATGCCGACATCATCCTCCTTGCGGTCAAACCTCAGAACATGGACAAGGTAGCAAGCGAGATAGGCGATGTCCTGAGAGAGGACCAGCTAGTCATTTCGGTAGCCGCCTCGGTGTCGACGAATTTCGTTCAGCAGCGTCTGAAGGCGCAGGTACCGGTTATACGAGCCATGCCCAACACCCCCTCGGTGATGAATGCCGGCATGACCGGTCTCTGCGGTGGTCTCTATGCCACCGAAGAGCACCTGGCAGCCGCCGAATCGATCTTCAAGTGCGTGGGGGAGACGGTCTTTCTCGACGAATCGCTGATGGACGGAGTGACGGCGCTTTCGGCAAGCGGACCCGCCTATCTCTATGTCGTCATCGAGTCCCTGGCCGAAGCCGGGGTGAAATTGGGCATTCCCCGGGATACTTCAACCCTGCTGGCAGCGCAGACCATGTACGGTGCCGCCCGGATGGTCCTGGAGTCGAAGGCGCATCCGGCACTTCTCAAAGACATGGTGACCACCCCGGCCGGCTGCACCATAGATGGTCTCATGGAGCTGGAAGAAGGCAAGCTTCGAGTTACCCTCATCAAAGCAGTGGTGAAAGCAGCCCAGAGAGCGCACGAACTAGTGGACTCCTGAGACCTTGAGCGAAAGCGAGCACAAGGGCGGATCGAGAATTCTCAACCACTTTGTCGGCTGGGTTCTCTATCCCATGGGAGACCTGATCGGTCAGCTCATCACCGGTGAATTCTCCATCACCCGGACCATCGTAATCATGATCCTGGGAGGCACGTTCTACCGTATCGAGATCCCATATTGGTTTCATAAACTCGAGACTTTTACGATCGCCGACGAGACCGTGAAGAAACATCCTGCTCTCGAGATGCTTACCACCAGAGTCCAGCACAACTATCTCAACTGGCTCGGCAAGACCCTGGGCGCCACCGCTTATTTCAATCCTCTCTGGATGGCGAGACATATGCTTTTCATCACCTGCGCCACCACTCCCCTGTCTCAGATCGACTGGGGGAATACTCTATTGCACTGCCTGAGAACA
>JAGQHH010000178.1 GCA_020431945.1 Cyanobacteria bacterium HKST-UBA02
TGAACCACTGTCTACCAAAATGGGGGAAGTCCACGAAACCGGAGTCGGGGACCCCGGTTTCGTTCAAAGTGGTGGAGGGCCGCCTGCCTCAGAAGATATTCTCCTCGGCGGGGGCGGCTCTCCGACCGGGCTAGAAGGTGATTCCCTGCTCGCCGAGGTCGCGGCGGATGCGAAGCTCCACAGCCTTGCTCACCTTCCAGAAGCGCCGTCTGCCGCTTGCCGGGATGGGGCGGCTCAGGATACGAGGATTGGCGAGCTTGAAGCCGAGGGGTCCTTCGAACCAGGGCGAATCCGAATCGGTGACGCAATCGACGATGTCGACCACGCCGATGATGGAGCCTTTCGGAAGGCTTTTCTCATCGTTGAACCGGATGCGGGTCTTGCCCTGGGCTCGCAGCACCGAATGGATGAACCGGGCACCGGCGGCGAAGCTGCCTGCCGGTTGCTCTTTGGAGACGTGAATGGCGATGGTGCCACGCAGGCGAGCAGGCCAGAGGCGGTTCTCCATGTCCTTGCCGGCGAGAAACACCGATGCCGCCCAGGGTTGCCGCAAGGTGAGAGCCTTGAGAGCGAAGCCGTCGCCGGGGGAGTTGTCCGCGATCAAGCGCCGGGCTTCTTTCATCATGGTCAGGTAGCGGTCGTCGAGACGATCGTGGGCAGCGATCATGACAGCGCCGGCTTCCTCGAGCTGAGGCAGGTAGCGACCATCACGGCTGATGCCGATGACGACGATACCGGCCATGGTGAGGACCGAGACGATGTCGGTGGGACGGGAGGCGCCGTCGAAGTCGAGCATTGTGGGATGCTCGCTGTCGGCGGAGAGATCCACCACGGCAACGTCGAAGTCGGCGAGGTTGACCTTGCGGATCTCGCGGCTCTCGAAGTTGCGTGGGTCGACCTCGAGCAGGTAGGCGGCGTTTTCGCCCAGATGCTTGTAGAGGTCGTGGAAAACGCCGGAGTACCAGCGGACTTGATTCCGTCCGCGGCGCAAGGTCTTCAGCACAGGCAGGAATGCCTGGCGTTTGGGAGCGATGAAAAGTACGTTCATATGGCTTCCTTCGTCAGTCTTTTGGACGCGTCAGAGAAGGAGGTCGACGCCTGAGCGCCGACCTCCAGTCAGTTGGAAAGGAGAGCAGCGCTCTCCTCTCGAAACATCCGGAATCAGTTTTTAGACTAGATGAGCGCCTCGAACTGCGTGAGGTACTCGTCGAAGGTGTCGAGCGCGCCCTGGATGGGTGCCGGGGTCGAGAGGTCGACGCCGGCGTCGCGCAGGAGGTTGATGCTGTAGTCCGAGCTACCGCTGGAGAGGAACTTCAGATACCGCTTCACTGCCGGCTCTCCTTCGGTGAGGATCTGCCGGGCAAGGGTCATCGCCGCACTGATGCCGGTGGCATACTGGTAGACGTAGAAGCTCCGGTAGAAGTGCGGGATCCGCGCCCACTCGATACCGATGGTGTCATCGGTGGCCACTGCCGGGGCAAAGTACCTGGAGTTGAGCTCCAGGTGGATTCCGCAAAGCACGTCCGGAGTCAGAGCCTGACCGGCTTCGGCTTTCTCGTGAGCGATCTTCTCGAACTCGGCAAACATGGTCTGCCGGTAGAGCGTGGCGCGGATGCGCTCGAGCTGCTCGTTGAGCACGAACTTGCGCACCGCCGGATCGTCTGTTTCCTGGAGCAGGTAGTGAGCCAGGAGCGCCTCATTGCAGGTGGAAGCCACTTCGGCGACGAAGAGGGTGTAACCTGCGTAAGCAAACGGCTGATGCCGCCGCGAGAAGAACGAGTGCATCGAGTGACCCGACTCGTGAGAGAGGGTGAACATCGAGTTCAGCTTGTCCTTCCAGTTGAGCAGCATGTAAGGCGGCGTGCCAAAGGCGCCACCGGAGTATGCTCCGGAGCGCTTGCCCTGATTCTCCAGGACATCGATCCAGCGCGAGTCGTACCCGCGTGCAAGAGCCTCGGCATATTCCGAGCCGAGCACTGCCACGGAGGCAAGGACCTTCTTCTTCGCCTCCTCGAAGGAGACGGTATAGTCCAGGTCGCCCACGAGCGGCACGTACAGGTCGTACCAGGCAAGCTGGTCGAGACCGAGCACGCGCCGGCGGATCTCGAGATAGCGCTGGAGCTTGGGAAGGTTGGCATGGACCGTGTCGATGAGCGAGTCGTAGACCGCCACCGGCACATTGATGCCGCTGAGGGCCTGGTGCAGAGCGCTGTCATAGCGCCGCGACCGGGCTCGGAAAACATCGATCTTCACCTGGGCGGCGTAGGAGGCGGCCAGCATGTTGCGGTACCGGTTGTAGGTCCCGAACATGGTTTCGTAGGCGCGCCGCCGGGTCTCGCGGTCGGGATTGTCCAGCCACTTGCTGCCCCAGTTGCCGTTGGTGAGCTGAGCCGTCTCGCCGGTCTCGTCGACGACGTCGGGAAACTTCAAGTCGGCATTGTTGAACATGCCGAAGACGCTGGCGGGTCCGCCATAGGTCTGGGAAGCCTGGGCGAGCAGCTGCTCCACCTCGGGGCTGCGAACGTGATCCCGTTCTCGCGCGAGCTCGTTAAGTTCGTGGCGGTAGAGCGCCAGTCCTTCGACCTTGGTCAAGAACGCTTCGAGCTTGTCGGGCTTGATCGAGAGGATCTCGGGGTTCCAGAAGGACATCGCCGCGGACAGCCGGTTGCCCAGCTCTTTCGTGCGTCCGGTGAGTCCCTGGAAGTGGCTGTCGGCCATGTCCACGTCAGAGCTCATACGAGCGTAGACCGAGACCTTGCTGTAACGCAGGTAGATCTCGTCCCGGAGCCGGAAGGCTTCGAGGAGCAGACGGCCGGAGCGGCGCAGGCGGCCTTTGTAAGCGGCGAGCTTCGGGATGAGGGAGTCGACCAGCTGGTAGTCGGCTTCCCAGTCAGCTTCGCTGGCGTAAATCGGAGTGAGGTCCCAGGTCAGCTCGACGGGCACCGCGGAGCGGGCGGGAATCGTCTTGGCTGCGGATGTTGTTGTCGTTGTCATCGATCCTGAACTCCTGGTTGAAGGTTCTTAGAGCAGCTCCTCGAACTGGTCGAGGTAACCGGCGAAGGCATCGAAGGCCTGCTGGATGGGAGCCGGGGTCGAGAGATCGACGCCGGCGTCACGCAGAAGGTTGATGCTGTAGTCGGAGCTGCCGCTGGAGAGGAACTTCAGATAGCGCTTCACAGCGGGCTCGCCTTCGGAGACGATCTGCTGGGCGAGCGACAGAGCGGTACTGATGCCGGTGGCATACTGGTAAACGTAGAAGCTCGAGTAGAAGTGCGGGATGCGCGCCCACTCGATGCCGATCATGTCGTCGAGCTCGACGGCCGGGGCATAGTACTTCTCGTTGAGCTCGCGGTGGATGCCGCAGAGGACGTCGGGGGTCAGTGCCTGACCGGCCTCGGCCTTCTCGTGGGCGATCTTCTCGAACTCGGCGAACATCGTCTGGCGCACCAGGGTGAGACGGATGCTCTCCATCTGGTGGTTGAGGATGTACTTGCGCACCGCCGGATCCGTGGTCTGGCTCAGGAGATAGTGCGCCAGCAGGGCTTCGTTGCAGGTGGAGGCCACCTCGGCGACGAAGAGGGTGTAGCCGCTATACGGGTAGGGCTGGTGCTTGCGCGAATGCCACGAGTGCATGGAGTGACCGGACTCGTGGGTGAGGGTGAACATGGAGTCCATGGAGTCATGCCAGTTCATCAGCATGTAGGGCGGAGTCCCGTAGGAGCCCCAGCTGTAGGCGCCGGACTTCTTGTTCTTGTTCTCGAGCACGTCGACCCAGCGGGAGTTGAAGCCGCCGCGCAGGGCGTCGACATACTCGGGGCCGAGCACTGCCAGGGACGCCAGGATTTTCGTCTTGGCCTCCTCATAGGTGACCTTCATGTCGAGGTCGCCCACCAGAGGCACGTAGAGGTCGTACCAGGCGAGGCGGTCGAGGCCCATGACCCGGCGGCGCAGGTCGAGATAGCGCTGGAGCCGCGGGAAGTTGGCGTGCACCGTGTCGATCAGGGAGTCATAGACCGAGACCGGCACGTTGATGCCGGACAGGGCCGCCTCCCGGGAGTTGGTGTAGAGGCGCGACTTGGCCGAGAAGATGTCGACCTTCACCTGAGCGGCATAGGTCGCCGCCAGCATGTTGCGGTAACGGTTGTACGTGCCGAACATCGCCTCGTAAGCGCGGCGCCGGGCATCGCGGCTCTTGTTCTCGAGCCACTTGTCCGCCCAGTTGCCGTGGGTGAGACGCACGAGCTTGCCGTTCTCGTCTTCCACTTCGGGGAATTCGAGGTCGGCGTTGTCGAACATGGTGTAGATGTTGTCGGGCCCGCCGAAGGTGTGCCCGGCTTCAGCCAGCAGCTCTTCGATTTCGTGGCTGCGGATATGGGCGCGCTCGCGGTTGAGCTCGTCGAACATGTGCCGGTAGAGATCGAGACCCCTGGTGCCCGTGATGAACTTCTCGAGGCGCTCGGGCTTGATGGAGAGGATCTCCGGCGAGATGAAAGCACCGGCAGCGCTCGCCTTATTGCTCAGATCCTCGATCCGGCCGAACATGCCCTGGTAGTGGTTGTTGGCGGTATCGACGTCGGAGCTCATGCGGGCGTAGACATAGAGACGACTGACGATCTCGCTGACCTTGTGGCTCAGGTTCAGAGCCTCGAGCAGCAGGCGACCGGAACGGCGCAGGCGGCCCTTGAAAGAAGCGAGCTTCGGGAGCATCTCGACCACCGTCTGGAAATCGGCTTCCCAGGCTTCGTCGGTGGCGTAAATCTTGGTGAGGTCCCAGGTCATCTCGACCGGGACTTCACTACGCAGAGGCAGACCAGTAACGGTTTCAGTGGACATATCTGTTTCCTTCCTGTTGTGACGGCACCGGTTGAAGGAGGCAGGTGCCGGTTGAATGGTCGGTCGCGCCCTGCTGCACTGAGGCAAGCTGGAGGGCGTGTCCGGGCAGACGAGGTGAAGCTTGAGCGTTCAAGTTTTCCGCCAAAACCGGATCAAAACGTGTGCTCTTTCAGCTTGTCAGCTTGAAAAGCTCACTATGGCCCGGCAGGAAGAGGTTAGCAGAAAAACAGGATTGCTCTGAGAAATCTTCACCTGAAAAACAAAATTGAATAGACAAGCAAATCTACTGAAATACTCTTCTCAGAATCATCAAAATCTTGAGCATTATCAAAATTTCCCCTTGATTACCCTGGCCTCGCTGCGAATTCTTGACAAGTCTCCTCTTTCGCGAGCTCTCGTGAAGAGTGAAGGCCTTTTCTGGGAGAGGGTTTCAGGACTTGCGGATGTCAAGAGTATTTTGGCAATGGAAAGTCGAGTCTGCTATCTTTGCGCCGGAGATTTTGTTTTGTTGCAGGTCGCGAAAGAGCAGGAAGAGTTGTGAAAATCGATATCCACACCCATATCATGCCGGAGAATATGCCGGATCTGAAGAGCAAGTACGGCTACGGCGGCTTCATCAAGCTCGACCATCACGCCTCCTGCCGGGCCAGGATGGTGCGGGACGACGGCAAGTTTTTCCGGGAGATCGAAGCGAATTGCTGGGACGGAAAAACCAGGCTGAAAGAGTGTGACGGGTTCAAGGTCGATGTTCAGGTTCTCTCGACTATTCCGGTATTGTTCAGTTACTGGGCGAAGCCCGACGATGCCCTGGACCTGAGCAAGTTTCTCAATGACCATATGGCATCGGTAGTGGCTGAGAGCCCCGAGCGTTTCATCGGTCTGGGCACGGTTCCGATGCAGAGCCCGGAGCTCGCCATCGAAGAGATGGAGCGATGTGTCAAGGAGCTGGGCTTTGCCGGGATCGAGATCGGCTCTCATATCAATGACTGGAATCTCAACGCGCCGGAGCTTTTCCCTTTCTTCGAAGCAGCTCAGGATCTGGGTGCCGCCATCTTCGTCCATCCCTGGGACATGATGGGGAAAGAGAAAATGGAAAAATACTGGTTGCCCTGGCTCGTGGGCATGCCTGCCGAGACGAGCCTGGCCATCTGCTCGATGATCTTCGGCGGTGTGCTCGAGCGCCTGCCGCGTCTGCGGGTTGCCTTCGCCCATGGTGGCGGCTCATTTCCGGCGACTGTCGGTCGAATCGAGCATGGCTTCAAAGTCAGACCCGATCTCTGCGCCGTGGACAATAATGTCAATCCCCGGGACTATCTGGGCAAGTTCTATGTCGACAGTCTTGTCCACGACGAGAGCGTGCTCAAATTCCTCATCGATACCCTGGGCGAAGATGTGATTGCTCTGGGTACGGACTATCCCTTCCCTCTCGGGGAGCTCGAGCCCGGCGCTCTCATCGAGTCAGCGGATCTTCCGGAGGCGACCAGGCGCAAGCTGCTTTGCGAAAATGCTCTGGCCTGGCTCGATCGCAAAGTACCCGCCGGCAAGTCCGGATAAGCTCCACTAAACTCTGTGATGCCGGTCTTGTCTATTTCTTGCCGAGCCGATTTTCCCTCAGCCAGGATAGAACCTGTTTTCGCTCGTTGTATTCTTCCTCGAGCAGCTTGCAGACCTGGCTATCGAATCCCCGTCTTTCAGAGGGTGGATTGGCTTCGAAGTTCGAGACAGAGCCCTCGAGTATTTCGATGATCTCATCGGCCTGTTCTGCGACCTGATCGAGCTTGTTCTGGTGAAAGGAGCAGCGAGCGAGTAACTCCAGAGGCATTCGATGTGAAAGATGCTTTCTCATGGCCCCAGCAAGAGTCAAGGGTTCGTCCTTTCTAGAGTTTGTGTGCGTTCCTTCTTCGATAAGCTCTTTCAAGATTGGCACCGCCTGATCGTATTTTTTCCCTTTGACTAAAGCGTCGGCAAGCGAGAGTTTGTCAGGGTCCGCCATGGTTGTCTCCCAGTGGTGATGATTCAGTAACTCCTATGGACATTAACACATGGAAAAAACTTGTCCACCTTGCCTTGTCGAGAGCAATCTATTCATAAATATAGTAATGAAGGGAAACGCTGTTAATTGGGAATCAGGCGGCTTGAGGGTTTGTTCTTGCACCAGGCTTGGCAGTACTGATTGATTCTCAGGGAAGAGGGAATCGAGCCCTTGTTGGGCTCGATTCCCGAGAAACAGGCTGTTCAGGCAGAGCTAACCTGGCTGGTTAGCAGGGCAGGCTCGCGATATAGCCGAGGGCCAGGGCTGCTGCCGTGATGCTGTGGTTGTCGCAGAGCTTGATGCCGAGCTCCCGGCGAAGCTCAGTCACATCCCAGAGCCTGACGTTGATGCCCTGCTCGGTTCCTTTGATTCCGGCTGCCAGAGTCTTTTCGTCGATCTTGAGCTGGACCAGGAAATAGGAGGGTGCCACGGCGCTGGTGCCGGAGTTCTCGGCGATATTTCCCAGATGGGTGACCGAGGTTACGTCGGCGCTTGCCATGACCTCTTCGCCGAGCTCGCGGTTCAAGGTGCCCAGGGGCAGGTCGCCGATCTTGAGGGTGCCGAGCTCGCCGTTGATGTGGGCGTCATCGAGCTTTTCTCCGAAGCCGCGTGGGATCTCGTAGGTCCAGCGACCGAGCGGCAGCCGCCACTGCTTGAGGATGGCGAACTTGCCATTAATCAGGACGACGATGACGGCACCGTCGGAGACCAGACCGTTGGCGTTGAAACGCACGGTAAAGGCGCCATCCTGACCGTTGGGGAATTTCACCGCGAACTTCACATCGGTGAAGAAGCGGGCCGAGTGGTCGAAGATGTCGATGATGGAGATGACCTCGATCTCGCCTTTGTCGGCGTCGCCGAGCTTCGAGATACCTTTGAGATTGCGTGCTCGAAGCGTGGAGTTGATCTCGGAGAGTCTTGCCTGTCGCTGTGTGTTTTTCGTGCTCATTTGCTTGCCTCTGCAAGTTGGAGTTCAAGGCGAGCTTTGCCTCTGCGCTGCTCGCCCCTGTCAGTGTTCGCCCGGGAACTTGAACAGACGGGCTCGAATCATTCCGATACATCCAGCAAGATTGCCGGAGGTTACTTTGCCGAGAGTGGAAAGGAGGGAATTTGCCGGAGTGCTGGAACGATTCGAGAGAAAGGGAAATCTATCCAGACCCTAGAGGAAAAAATCGTATTTCTGCAAGCAATGTCAAGAAATCGCTCTGACGGAGCTATCGCAAGATCAATACATGTACTGGCGCTAAGCATGATCTTCTCATTTGCCACCATATAGAGTGTGGAAAACACGCGTTTTGATATTTGCGCAAAAGCAAAGCCTGTCGGTCAATCGCCGCAGATGCGCCCTGAGAGAGATTCCCGGGATCGCCTCGTGATTCCTCACTAGATGTGTTTGTTTGCATAGTGATCCAGAAAACATTAGTCTGGAGTTATCTTTTCCTTTCCCTGAGTCGTTTCCTGAACTTCCAGAACACCTGATCTACTGCCAGTGTAAAGACCTGTTTCCGTCGCCTTCGCGCGGCGGTTTTCACCTATTTCGTTGCCTTTCAAGGAGACTTTCAATGGCTGGCCAGAAATTTCGCCATCCAGCCCTTGCTGCCACGGGCTTGTTCGCATGGTTCGAAGGTCCTTTCGGGGGAGTGCCCGTGCAACTCGTCGGGAACCTCACCACCGGCGAGTATGTTTATTTCGGTGCCCGTTTCGATCGCGCCCGGTTCGAGGTTTATGCGAGCCGCAGTGCCTGGGACCGCGACGAGAAGCCGCTGGCTTCTTTCGAGCAGAAGTTCGAGATCCAGAATGACATCGGCGTCGGCCTGATGGAAGCCGATCAGTGTGTCGAGCTCGTTCTGTCCTGGCTGTCGCAGTACCGGAGCTCGGAGGCCGCCTGATTTGTTGTTTCGCCAGACCCGTTTTACTTGTTCAAGAAAGGAGCCTTCCATGTCGGAAGTCTTTGCTGCTCTCGTCCCTGAGGCTGCCGGGGACGCTACCGTAGTGGTGGTCGACATGCAGCCGGCATTTCCCTCGAGCCAGAAGTTCGAGACCCTGTTCGGCGTGATTCGGCTTCTGGAGCACGCCCGGGTCATGGGCTGGGGTATCGTGATTCTGGAGTTCGCCGGACGAGGCAGGACCGATGAGCGGATCATGGATGCCGTCTGGTCCTACGAACGCCTGCGCGTGGTGAAGAAGCCCATGTGGGACGGCTCAACCGAAGTGCTCGGAGCCTGTGCCGAAGCCGGCTTCTCTCGCGAGCGCTTCGTGGCTTGCGGAGTCAACACTCACGAGTGCGTTCTCGATACGGTAAGCGGTCTGAGCGCGGCTCTGCCCGAATGCCATATCGATGTAGTGCAAGATGCCTGCAACTGCGAGACCGGCTTCGGCTGGTTGTCTTTCCCGAAGCTGCCCAATCTCGCTTTCGTGCCCTGTGCCCTGGAGCTTGCTTCGCCGGCCGTCCTGGCGGCATGAGAACCGTGCTGCCATCGCCCGTCCCTCGAGATCGAGGGACGGGCCGGCGGTTCGTGTTCCTTTGTTTTCAAGATTCATTTACTAAAAAAACTAGTACTAACTCGAGTTTTATTCTTGCCTGAATTTCGCAATCTATTTCGATTCGCTCGAGTCCACTGCTTCGGCAATGTTATTGAAAAGCGCGAATAGATCGACTTCTTCCCCACGCTCTATTCTCTTCGAGATCATAGTGAGAGGAAATAACCAGTTCCGCCATCTTTTGTCAGGGCCGGGTCACGACCCCTTTTGTCCTCCACCATTACCCAGTTCATTGAGCCACAACAAAATCCCGGCTAGCGCTAGTCCAAGTGCAAACCGAAGGCGTTTAGATCTCATGATCCTTTCCTTGATACTGCATAGTTCGAATCAAGATTTTCGCACAGATGATTTTTACAAGAAAGCGCTCAGGGTATAGGTCTGATACTGGAAGACATCGAGGTGGTGGGTGGATTTTCTGCGCAAGATTGCAGAGTTGGTCGTCTCGAAATTGACGCACGTTCAAATGATCAGGCTCCTGGGATTGGTTCTTCGATTTTCGAAAACTGGACCGAGACGAATCTGCAGTCGATCGATCCGCATTTGATGTGGGAATTCGGTGGCTCAAGGGACGACAAGGAGATTATTGCTGCGTGACTGCTGAGGAACGTGCGGAGCTCGAGCCTATTGTTGAAACCATCGTTTCCGGGGCGCCTAAGATCTCGAGGCTTTCTCTGGTAGCGGGGCGTCAGGCCTTATCGCCGGAAAATGTGGAGATGGGCTTTCGCGCCAGAACAGGTGCCCTTGATTCCGGTGAGAAGAACATTCCTCGTTATCTTACGAAAGTGCATGCAAACGACTCCAATACCATCGATGTTGATTTCTATTCTCCAGACTTCAAGAGTGAGGACTCTGACCAGGATCTGGGTGACTGTCTCCTGATCTGCGATCTGGTCCTCGGTGAGGAGGACCTGGACAAATGGCTTGGAGTGATGAGGTCCTATCCTCTTTCGCAGAGCGATAGGCAGGCGTTACTGAGTACGGAGGTTGAGTCGGACCGGTTCTTCAAGGAATTTGCTGCTGCCAGGGCAAAAGTAATCTCCGGTTTGCCAGAAGAGACTGCCTACCACTTGAGGGACGATGGCTTTCTGGTCACGTCGGACGAGGGGAGCGCTCGAATGCCCGGACGGATAACCATGAATGTCTCCAATAAAGGGCTAGGGCGAGCAATGTTCGGCAATTTGTCCTTCTATTCCCAGAGGTATTCCAAGCATGACGAGAAGTTCTGCTACCTTGTAGGGAAAGGGCTTGGAGCAGGCGCGGAGCCTAAAAATCGAGAGAGCTTCGAAAGGGACATTAATTCACTTCTCCGGAATGAAAAGCTCGGCCTTCTCGTAGGGGCTGGGTTCGGTGCTGGCGGTGATCTCTATCTCGATTTATGCTTGGCGGATGTAGACAGGGCGATTCCCGTGCTGCGTAAGTTCGCTTCGGAGCACAAGCTTCCGCGCGAGTCGTATCTCTGCTTCTACGACGCTGACTGGTGTCACGAGTGGGTGGGCATGTATCCAGACACGCCTGTGCCGAAGGAATTCCGGTGAAGGTCTGGAGTTACCTCATTTGTTTCTTTACAACCGAAACACTTGGATGTAGTTACGTTAACCGCGCCGGGGCGACTGCGGGGGTGTCCGGCAGGAAAGCCTTGTGGTAATTCGCTCTTCTTGAAAACAAAGGCGCGTTACCATTGAGAGTCGGAACCGTTCGAGTTGGTCTTTTGATGAATCGCAGTGTCTCAAAATCAGTTCTACTAAGTAGCGCGACCCTGGCAGTAATTCTGTGCGCCCCTGCAGCCCAGGCCAATGATCTTGCCGAATGGAAGAAGTGCATGGATCAGGCTGAGTCAGACATCAAGCTGTCCAGACCTCGCAAAGGTTTACCACTTCTGGAGAAAGCGCTGGTTTCCCTCGATCCTGTTGCTCATGCCCGGGACAAGCACCCTGCAGAGTTCGAGAAAACTCTCAAAATGCTGGCTGATGGATATCGCGATATCGCGGATTATCGTCGCGAATACCGGACTCTGACTCTTCTGAGAGGGCTTTATCGATTTCAGCAGCGCTTCGACACCCTGGCTTATGCCGACTGTCTCTGGCAACTGGGCTCCTGCTGCGATCATCTCGGACGTTATGAAGAAGGGCTAGCCTGCCTGGAGGCGGCCGCTTCGATTTATTCCGTCAGCGGTGCCACCAGTCAGCAGCAGGAGCATCGCATAGCCCGGGGTCTCGGGCATCTCTATCTGGCTGCCGGAAAGCTTCTGGAGGCGAAAAAATCCCTGGCTGATTCGAGCCAGCTCGCTGAAAAGCTCTGGACTGAAAGCGCTGCGGATCTCAGCAGGGCATTCATGCTCCAGGCCGAAGTGATGTTGAAGAGCAAGGCGCCGGAGCAGGCTTGCGATTTCTATCGCAAGAGCATCGAAGTCCTCAAGTCTTCGCATCGCCGCGGTCATATCCTCATCGGGCAGGCCCTCTCGGGTTATATCGACTTGCTCGAGACGGAGCTTCGCAGCAGGGACGCCTACAGCGATCGCGAGAAGATGGAGAATGTCCTGGTCAGCCTGGCGGACGCCTGTATGCTCAACGGCAATCATTACCGGGCGAGGACGGCCCTTGCCGAGTTGCGCAAACATCTCGAGGCGGATGGCAAAAGCAAGTTCATGCGCTATGGAAAGTGTATCTACAGTCAGGCCCAGTGCTCGCTTCTCATGGACGATTCGAAAGGCGGACTGGGCTTCGCCAGGGAGGCGGAGGCTTTCTACCAGGATGTGGTTGGCGATCATGAGCGGGCTGCTTTTGCCGAACTGCTGGCAGCAAGAATGGCGGCTCGTCTGAAAGACAGCGATCAGTACCGGGCCGAGATGGAGAAAGCCGAGAAGACGATTGTCTCGATCCACGGCAAAGAATCCCGGGAGTACGGGTACTGTCTGGCTGTGAGAGGGCTTTCCCTGATGCGGCTCGGTCGCACCGATGAAGCTAAGGCGCTTCTACCTGCCATCGTCGATGTTTATGAGCTCGACGAAGATCCTGTCTGTGCCGGGGCTCTGGCGAAGAGAGATGGCGAGCCCATTCTCGATGCGGTTTCGCGCATCGAAGATGACAGACAGCACGAGAAAATCTGGGACGAGTGGCAGGAGCTCGACACTCGTTGTCTTTTCTAGTCTCGCTCGCGGGTCAGGATTGCTTGATCAGCTCGATGTCGAGGGTGATCTTCACATCGTCGCCCACGACAGCACCGCCGTTGTCCAGGACGCCACCATAGGTGATGCCGAAGTCTTTGCGGTTGATGGTCGTGGTGGCTGATGCGCCCACCCTGGTTTTTCCTTGCGGATCTTTGACTTCGGCTGTCGGACCTTCGACGATCAGGATGACGGGCTTGGTGACGCCGTGAATGGTCAGATCGCCCGAGAGCTTGAACTGGTCTTTACCGGCTTTTTCTGATTTCTTCGAGACGAACTTCATCTCGGGAAACTTCTTCACATCGAAGAACTCGGGACCTCTCAGGTGCTCGTCCCGGCGGCCGTCACCGGTGTCGATGGAGGAGGTATCGATGGTAGCATTGACTTTGATCGTCTTGATGCTTTTGCCGTCGTATTCGGCTTCGCCTGTGAGTTTGGGGAATTTGCCCCGGACATTGCTGACCATCATATGCTTGATAGCGAATCCGGCGCTGGAATGAGCGGTGTCCAGCTTCCATTTCTGGGCTTCGGCCAGGGCGGGCGTGGAGATTATCGCCTGGGAAACTATTGCAGCTATTGCTATAGAAAGAGCGCTTGTTCTGAGAGCCATTTGAAACCTCCTGTAGGGGCTGTCCTGAGGCTGCCTGAAGCCGGCAGACTGCAGATTTAACCACAATTCCAGTCGGTTGACGCTGGTGAACGTAAATAAGTGCCCACCTTTTATCTTCAGTTTACTTTTATGGTGGCCAGGACTTTGTGGAAGAGATGGCGCATCTCGCTCTCTTTCCAGCCCGGCGAGATCATGGAAACGGCATAGGCATTGCCGTTGTGGATGAAAAAGGCGACCAGTTGCTTGACCGGCACGCCTTTGTACTCGAAGGTGCTCTCCTGGAGAATACCGCTGAGTTTGGAATTCGCGCCGATGGGGCGTTCTGAGCGATTGACCCGGCGGTAGCCCTTGTGGCTCTTGTAATACTTGCTCTCGATCTCGTCGGCGATCTGCTCCAGGTTGTTGTATGGTGTCATATGACCGCAGTGGATGTTTATCTCGGCTGGTTGGCCCTGGTCGTTCTTGCCGGTGATCTTTAGGGGGTGGTCGAAATTGCCTTCGTCCTCTGTCTCCCAGCCGTTGGGGTAGCCGATGGACATGGGCAGAGAGCCGGAGCTGTAGTAAGCCAGGGGCGAGACCGGCTGTGCTGCCGGTGCGCTCTTAGCCGGTCCGATGGCGAGGCTCAGGAGGATCTGGTTGTAAGTAGTGGAGGCGCGATTGAAATCCTTCGCCGGGCTCGTAAACATGATTGTGTACGCGCCGTCGGGCCCGTCGAAGAAGACATAACGCTGCATGATCTTCATGCCTTCGATCTCGAAAGCGATGTCCTCCAGAAGCCCTTTGAGATTGCGATGCTTGCCGAAAGTCACGGTCTTGTCGTTGATCACGCGCATCTGGGAAAGATTGGAAAGGTAGACGGCATCGACGATGCGCTTGAGGGCCTCGGCGGCCATTTTTTCGTTGTCGTGGCGACTCACCGAGACTTCGCCGTGTATGCCGCTGCTGGTCACGCCGCCGAGTTTGACCAGGTTATTCTTGTCCTCGTCGGCCATGCGTTTCCAGCTCTCCGGATAAGAGAATGAAATCTTGCCCTCCCGGCAGAGAGCCAGACGTTCCTGGCTTCCTGACACGGTCGGCAGGTGCTCGGCATCGGCAGCCCGGGCAGGCGGGACTTGGCACAGCAGGTCAAGTGAGGCGAGGGCGAGAGAGAGAGAGAGTATGAGAGCAGAGGATTCAATTCTGTTTTTTTTGAGCATTGGTAGTTCTTACCTTATTCGGGGGAGAATTCCTGACGTTTGGTCCTGGTGAGAAGTCGGCGTTTTATCATCAGGAGCAGCTCCCGGACATCGAGACTGCCATCGTCGTCCAGGAGGGTGAGCTGGCAAGCTCCGGCGGTGACGGCGGCTTGCCGGTCGCTGTCCGAGCTCTTTTCCTTGAAGTCGATGAAGACAAAAGGAATCGGCACCAGCTCAGCGTCCAGTTTGATCTCGGCTAAAAAAGAATGACCGTCGCCATCGACGAGACGCGGCTGGCAGAGTATCAGATCAGGCAGGTTCTTCTGGGCCAGAAAGAGTCCCAGGGAGATGCCATTGGCTGGCACCACCTGGTAGCCCAGGGGATCGAAAACTGCTTTGGCAGCATCGACGATGGCTCTGTCAGCCGCTACGACGAGGATTTTCACATCGGTAATCGTCATCTCAATATCCCAGGGACCAGACTCTGATGCTCTTGTCGTTGCTTCCGGTGAGAACGAGCTTTTTGTCCACGGCGAACTCCTCGGCGAAGATTCCCCAGTCGAATCCTTCATAAC
>JAGQHH010000179.1 GCA_020431945.1 Cyanobacteria bacterium HKST-UBA02
ACTACAAGACCCTCTATCACACCCACCCTCAGAGCGGCGAGAAAGCTGCCTGGAGCTTCCCTAGAATTCTCGCCTGGCTGGGTCAGCAGAACATCGGCGTGGAGCCCGGCTATGTCATCGGCTCCGGCACCGTCGGCAATGGCTGCATAGCGGAGTTCGCCGCCAAAGTGGACCCTGACACAGGCAAGGAACTGGCGCCTGCCGGCTATCCATGGCTCAAAGACGGCGATGTCGTCAGCATGGAAGTCAAAGGAATCGGTATCCTCGAGAACAAGGTGAAAATCCCGGCGTTCGCTGCGGTGAAATGAGAAGATCCCTAATCCTGATTCTTTCAGTCTTCGCCCTCTGGGCCTCGCCTCCGGCTCTGGCCCAGAACGCATTCAGGATAGGCGACACCACTGTCAGCGCCGACATCGGCCGTCGCTACAACGAAGTAGTCATGCTTCAGCGTGCCGGCAAGTTCCAGGAAGCCCTGCCCAAGATCGAGACCCTTGCTAAAGATGCACCGGATATCATGCCGATCCGCTGCATCCTGGGCGAGATCTACGTGAAAGTAGGCAAACTCGAAGATGCCTACCAGATCGCGCAGGAAGTGACTGCCAGCGCCCCTTCCGCCTTCCAGGGCTGGGCGCTGCTCGGCAATGCCTGTCTCTACTCCGGTCGCAAACCCGAAGCTCTGGCCGCCTATCAGAAATATCTGAAACTGGTCACCGACCCGGCAGGCAAAAAACAGGCCCAGGGGCTGGTGACTCTGCTCACCCAGGAAATCGAGTCGGAGAAGAAGAATACCGTCGCCTCTCCTCCCGGTACCTATCTCTCGGCCGCCACCGTATATGGTGTAACTCGCTGGACCTCGGACAAAATGCCCCTCAAGGTTTTCATCTCGGACGGGTCGGCGGTAAAGGGCTACAGAAAGCCATTCCTGGGCATTCTGAAGGACGCTTTCAGTGAATGGCAGGACCGGAGCGACCGGACTGTGAGCTTCACCTATGTGCCGGATGCGAAGGAATCCGATATCGAATGCTACTGGAGCGACGACAAGGCGAAGCTCTATAATCCCTCCGAAGGCGGTCATACGATGTTCATCGACCGTCCCACCGGACGTGTGCATGCCGAGATCGTGCTTCTTACCAGCAAGGGATTGAAGGAAGAAGACGACGAATCGATCATGTTCAGGGCTCTGCATGAAATCGGTCATGCTCTCGGAATTACCGGCCACAGCAGCAACACCGCCGACGTCATGTATATGGGCGAGACCGATCGGGTCCATGCCCTCACCGATGCCGATGTTGCCACCCTGAAAGCTCTCTATACTCTGGAGCCCACCAAGCGCACCGAATCGCACTTGAAAGAAAGCCTCGCCCTCTCTCATTCGGACAACCCTCTCAATAAGGCCATCCTGCTCAATCAAGAGGGCGGCGAGCTCTTCAACCAGAAGAAGTTCAAAGAATCCGCCGAGAAGTTCCGGCAAGCAGCAAAACTGGCTCCCAGTCTGGGCGTCGCCAGGGAGAACCTGGGAGTAGCCCTGAACAGCGTAGCGGTGGAGCTCATCCGCTCCGGCGACTTCGCCTCTGCCGAGCCCATTCTCAAAGAAGCGATCACCTGCGTAGAAGGCGATCCCAAGCTGAACGACAAGCTCAGCCTGCTTCTCAACAATTACCAGATCGTGCTCACCAATCTCTCGCGCCCGCAAGAAGCCGAAGCCGTGGCCAAACGCCGCCAGGAGCTCCAGGGGAAACCATAGCAAAATAAGAGAATGCCCCCGGAGGGATTCGAACCCTCAATCCCTTACGGGCATCGCATTTTAAGTGCGACTCGTATACCAGTTCCGACACAAGGGCAGGTCAGAAGGAAAGATTGTACTCTCTCTGGCTACTTGGCTTCGACACTGCTGCGCAAATCGGCTTCGACCTCGATCATGGCCAGGCTCTCCAGTTGCGTCTCGAGTTCGCTGGAAGGCAGGGCTCCTCGCTTGAAAGTGACGGCAGCCCAGACCGTTACAATCGCCCAGCTCACCCCGAGAATTTCGACGATGGTGCGCTTTACGTTCACCGGGTCATGAATGAAATCACCGGACATGGCACATATGATCAGGGTGAGAGGATCCGGCTCGTTCAGGAAGCTGAAACGAAGCCAGGAGACGATCTGGATGCCCACCAGGCTGAAAGTGAGCCAGGCCAGCACAACACAAGTCCGCTGCGTGAGCGCCAGAGAAGAGAGAGTCACTTCGCCCTCGCGGCCCTGCACCGGTCTCACCGGATAGCGAAGATAGGCGCCGGCGACAAAAGCGATAAGACAGGCGGCCAGAGCCCCGACATTGCCGCCGGACCAGGCGAGCACCAGATAGAAGAAAGAGAAAGCCAGCCAGATATAAGATAGATATCTCTGCGCCGGAGGGCTTATCTGCTTCTCCCGGGCGCGCAGGTAGGAGATGGTTAGAACAGTCCCGAAAAGCAGCCAGAAAAGAGCACCGGTAAGGGCACCCAGAGAAGAGCGGGCCCGCTCGTCTTGATAGCGGGCGAGCAATGTTCCCGACTCGTTGCTGACTCCGAAAAGCTCATAGTAGTCTACTCGGAAGCTCTGATAGGCGCCGGTTCTGGCGAACTCCCCCACACGCCAGGCAAGAAACTGCGAGAGCTTCGTGTCCAGGGCGGTTTTCAGATTACCCAGAAGACGGGTGGAAAGAGCATCGAAAACAGTGGCGCTGGGCGCGCGCCGGGGGATGGAGAGGGGATGGAGGAATTGCTTGTCCCGGCTTAACTGTTCTTTGGCCCAGTTGCGCAGAGCCTCCAGCCCGACAGCGTTGCCATCCGAGAAGTTGGAGTGGATGAGCACCATGGCCCAGCTCGAATTCAGGACACGCTCAGCAAAACCGGCATCGAACGCCTCCTGTAGGTCAGTGGCCTCGAGTTCCACTGCAGGATCGACAATTACTTCCCGGACCAGATTGCCGCCGGGATTGCCGAAGAAGGACAGCAGGCAGGCAGTGAGCACCAGAAGGACGATGATCGAGCCTGGACGTCTGAGACGGTTCATGATTGAGCCTCTTGCTAACTGTACATTTGTACCGTAAATCAGCGTCGCCGGAGGCAGTCTTGTAGGCTCTTAAAATTAAATGTCTTTCCATTTGCCGGATTCGCCAGCCCGGCTGAGTGGTACTATATATGGTGCAAAGCATTCAAGAATCGAACGGTCGACCATGAGTATCGTCCACTCGTCCACTTGTCCTCTGTTTTACTGGTCGTATTGTCGACAATATTTGTCAGCAATTCCAACATTCAAATTGTCGACTAGTCGGATTGAGAACATGCAACACTGATTTGACCCGGGTGAAAACCAGCAGTCATAATTGACCTCATGAACGAGTCCCAGCACTATTACGCAATCTTAGGACTGGCTGGAAATGCCAGTCTCGAACAGATCCAATCAGCCTTCGAAGGTCTGCGGGATCGTCTGTCTGCGTCTCGTTTCGAAGCCGGCAGCAAGGCCGACAAACAGGCAGCCAGCTGCCTGGAGCGCTGTAGACAGGCTTTCGCCGTGCTCAGCGATCCCGATCGAAAAGCAGCTTATGATCGTCAGATAGAGCACAGCGAGACCGATTCAAGCACAGCAGCCGGCACCACCGGTACTACCGGCACTACAAGACCAAGACTGGGACAGCTCTGTGTGGCCTCGGGCATGATCTCCATGAACCAGCTCGAAGAAGCAGTGGAGGCCCAGATCGCCACCGGTCTCCCCCTGGGGGAGATCCTGGAAGAGAAGCGCTTCATTTCAGGAGTCGAGCTGGAGGGTCTGTTACTGGGTCAGGACCTCATCGATATACAGGCCAGCTGTACCGACCCTCTGGGACAGCGCCTGGTAGCCCTGGGAATAGCCAGCGAAGACATGATCCTCATCGCCCAGATGGAAGCCCGCGCCCAGGATGCTGGTATAGGTGACGTTCTCACCCGGCGGGGCTGGATCGAGGGTGAGATCATTTCGGCTTTGCTTTAGCCCCGGACTTATCATCCAGGGGCTTATCATAAGGATTGACCAGGGCTTCCTTGGAATCGAATGGAACCAGTTTCAGGTCCTCTTTGCCGAGCAGAGCCTCCATCTTGCCGCAACCGCTGCAACGACGCTTGGGATCGAGCTTCAGTACCGTTCGGAACTCGTGCTGAGCGGCCGCGATATTGCCCATGGAGAAATAGACGGCACCCAGGATATTGTGGGCCGTGACATTCTTAGGATTGTATTTCACTGCCAGGAGCCCTTCTTCCATAGCCCGGGGAAGAGGCTCCAGCCCGGTCCTGTAGATCATCCAGGCAAGCCCGGTGTGGGCTTCGCTGCTTTTCGGATTGAGCTCCGCCGCCTTCCGGTATAAAGGATAGGCGTTTAGATAATCTCGCCTGACCGCATAGCTGTCCGCCTTCTTGAGCACGGTCTTGAAGGTCTCTTTCGCCCCGGCAGGAGCCGGGGTGCAGACAAGCACCAGTGCCATCGATAGAACAAACCCCGGTCTGAACATGGGCGGAAATCCCCGGTCTATAGATTCATCATAGCCGTACCGAAAAAACGGCTCAGAGGGCGTTAAAAACCCTGCCCCCGAATCGCTGGCCAGCATTGGGTTTCGAGGGCTTTTCCCGACCCGTGAAACATAATATACATTATCGGACCACTAGAATTCGGCAGCCTGACCCATTACCCGGTCGACGATCCGTCTGGCGGCCTCATGGTTGCGCCGGTCGATCATGAGCTCATGATGGCTTCTCATCACCTTGGCGGTGAGCGGATGATCCGGACCCAGAACCTGGGAGCGGATGGTATAAGCCTGTCCGTAATAGCTGTTGGCGGTCTCGAACTGACCGAGAGCATGATTGATCACTGCCAGGTTATAGAGGACCATGGCTGCTTTCTCGCTGTCCTTTCCATCCAGGCGGCGATAGAGCGACAGGGCCTGGGCGGCATTGCCCACGGCCTCGTCGATACGACCGAGGTTGAAATAGATGCTGGAGAGAAAGTTATAGCTGTCGGCAGTCCTTTCGTGCTCGGCACCATAGGACTGGACTGTGGATTCGAAGGCCCGGACAGCAAAGATCTCGGACTCTTCGAAGCGACCAAGACAATAGAAGAGACCGGCAAGGTTCTTGAGACCATAGGATATGCGCCAGTCCCGCATGGGGAAGGCGTTCGCTTCGGCTATGGCTCTCAGCCACATGGCTTCGGCTCTCGGATAGTTGCCCTCGGCCATGGCGGCTTCGGCCAGATCTTTATATTCGCTCCAGTCCCGGGCGCCCTGCCTGGACTCCAGGGGAACGAGGGGCTTCATCTTGCCTGAGTTCGACTGAACGATCCTGTGGACCAGTTCTGAAAAACTGGCTGCCGGAGCGGCGCCTGCGCCTGCACTACTATGGATATGCCCTGGTAAAACCGTCATTTGATTGCCCGCCGCATAGAAACTGAGCCTAGCTCGCCTGATGTCAAGAGTATAGGTTTGGTTTGTGACAAAGTCGTGGAATCAAAAGTGAGCTCCTGACAGCTCAAACTTTTCGAATTCTTCTCTTTTTGACCCGTCGTATTGTCGACCTGTCTTCTTGTTGTCCGTATTACTTGTTCACTTGTTATATTGTCATCACTTCGTATTGCCATTCACAACATACTTAATAGAAGTTAATCCTTTTCAGGGACTGCCGGAAACATCCCGCCACCGGCGGCGCAAACCGCCATTGCATGGGCTACCACCGCCACTGACGGCCAGCCGGGTCTGCCGGGACCCCTGAGCACCGGCTGTTATAAGCAACTCCGTTAAATAATCGGACTACGGTGAACATATGAATAGGGGGAATCTCAAGGGCAGTTCGGCACGCATATTGTTTTTCAACACCATCTAGATGTTCAGCAACCAGTACAACATTCCGAAACAGCACTACCGTGTCGATAACTATCCGACTGTGGAGGAGCTACAGCAGTACATCAAGAAGGCGCAGAGCATCACCGGAATCAAGCACTGCTTCTACTGGGTAGAGCCCGAGTCCCAGAACCAGTACACCCTCACTATCCACTTCCCGGAGAAAGAAGGCAGCATTCCCGAATGGTGGATGCATACCAAGAGCGAGTTCGGTCCCAAGATGCTCTGGTTCTACCGGACCTCCGACCTGTCCATCATCTACCCCCAGATCCTCCAGGCGGTAGGCGCTCCCGACCCCATGGCCGAAGAGGAGGAAGAGGCGAAGTCGCTTACCGAGAGGCTGGGACAGCGCGGACAGAGCGTCTATGCCACTCCCGGCAGTACGCTCAAGAAGGAGCTTTCCGAGACAGGCAGCCGCATTGCCATTGCCAAGCTTCTCACAGGCGATCTCAGCACCCTGCCTCTATCATCGATCCTCCAGACTGCAGCCAAGGAGAGCGCCACCGGGAGATTGCTCATTCAGAGCAGCAACGGTGAGTGTTTCATCACTTTCGTCCACGGTAATCCGGTGCACGCCACCACTCCCCGGGGAGAGGGGCTGGAAGCCCTGATCGAAGTATTCACCTGGGGGGACGGCCAGATCACTTTCAACCAGGGAACCAAGCCGGACAAGAACACCATCCAGACACCGGTCGATCAGATTGTCTACAAAGGTGCCCAGCTCATCGAGAATATCGGCTACCTCCAGGACAACGGCATAAACGAATCCAGCACTCTCAGGCGAGCCAATATGCAGCTCTCCGAGCAGCAGTTCGAGCAGCTGATCCTGCAGGGCCCGCCGCTGGGACTGGAGCTCCAGAAGCGCTTTTTCCAGAATCTCGATGGCAATCGCAATTTGCAGGACATCGCTGCTTTCCTTCTCCTCAGCGAAAGCCAGTGGATTGGCGTCGTCGCCAATTTGATGCGCCTTGGTCTGGTACAGTCCCCCAACGGCAAGCCCTTTGTTACTCAGCAAGCCCCGCCTCCCGCGCCGGCACAGGCACCGGCTCAAGCGGCAGCACCGCCGGTTCAAGCCGCAGCAACTCCCGGTGCAGCACCGATGTCGAACCAGAGTATTCCACCGCATATGATGGCAACCACTACTGGTGGATCCCAGGCCGTTGGCGGCCCCGCGCCCGCTCCGGCAACCGCACCGAAGAATCCCGGCTTTCCGCCTCAATCTAAATCCGTCCAGGAGAAAGCCATCGAAAGCCGCTCTCATTTTCAACAGCAGCTCAAGGCCCAGATGAACACCATGGACAAGGGTCCGGACGGTCCCGCCAGCCCGCCCCCCATGTCCCGGGTAGCATCTCTGCAAGGCAGCCTCACCGGCGCGCCATCGCCGGCGGTGGAAGCCTTTATGACCAGCTCCGGCACCTATGAGTTCGTGACTTCGTCGCAGCTGGGCATTCAGACCGAAGAAGTAAAGTTCGACTTCAACTCGTCAAAGGCGGTCTGGTCGGCGCTCTGCAACACAGACACCCGCATCCTCACTTTCGAAGCCTTCGAAATGTTTCTCGACCGAGAATTCGCCAGAGCCTATCACTTCAGCGCCGCCTTTTCTCTGATCGTCTTCTCGATGAAACTATCCAAGTCGAACGATCCTTCCCGCACCGCCTCTGATACCATACACGATGTCGTCCGGGCAATCGGCAAAATCAAGAACGACGTGGATATTTTCGGGCATTTCGGAGAACGCGGCTATGGACTGATCTTGCCGGGTGCCAATGCGAGCCAGGCGGTGTCAATGGTCGACAAAATCACCACCAATCTCACGAAATTCTCGCCTTCCCTGGCCAACAACAGACCGATCATGTTTTTCGGCATCGCCTCCGTTCCCCAGGATGCCCAGGATGTCGGAAGCTTGATGTCCAATGCCCAGGTAGCGATGCTGGAAGCCTCCAAGCGCAACGTTACCCGCTTCCAGTTCAGAGAGCTTACAAGCTGAATCAGCTCTTTTTGCCGCCCTTGCCTTTGCTCTTCTTGGACTTGCTCGTAGAGCCCTTTTTCTTGCCGGCGTCCTTCTCCGGCTTCGCTTCGGCAGCGGGATCGGCCTTCTTTTCTTCTTTCTGTTCTTGCTTCTTAGCCTGCGGTTTCGCTTCTGACTTTCCTTCCTGCTTCTCTTCTGCTTTTACCGCATCAATTTTGTCAGAGGAAGCTTCCGGGCGAAAATCGAGACTTACCGCCACGACCTGGTCTTTATCCTCAGCCGCTCCGTCCTTTTTCGATTCAGAATCGGATCCGGAGCCTGATCCGGCACCAGCTTTCTTTTTGGTGCTAGTTTTTTTCGATGAGGCCTTTGCTTTCTCCCCGATGCCTTCGCTCTTGAAGAGATCGAGCAGGGGATCGAGAACGAGCTTCGGCATCCTGAATACATGCTCGGTGCCGCTGGTGGAATTGATCACCAGCTTGCCCGAATCACTGGTGACGGAGCTCACCTCGTCTCGCTGAATGCTGACCCTGGTGGCGCCGAAAGAGCGGGAAACGAGCTCGGGCACGAATACCAGGCGTTTGCTGGTGATGATGAAGCGGCCCGGCTTGTCCTTGTACATGGCAAGGAAAAAGGAACGCACAAGATCTTCGCCCGGCTGCGGACTGAAACGGGCACCGAATACGATGGCGGCGAAAATCGCGCCGAACACTATGAAGATTCCGGCCCAGACCGAGATGAACATACCCATGAAGGGCTCCCATGAGCCTTTCAGACGAAGGGAGTTGGCCTTGAGACCTTCCCGAAGCGCCCCGGGGAGGTCGCCTGTATTCGACAGGGACCAGCCGTAGTGGCCATGGGCTTCAGGGTCGCCGGGAGCGAGCTCGACAGCTTGCCTGTATGCGTCCCTCTGCTTCTCTTTCTGATCGAGCTTGCCGTAGGCATTGCCCAGACCGATATAGATGGTTGCATTTCTCTTTTCGAGACTGGCTGCTTTCTCGAAAGCGGTAACTGCCTTTTCCGCCTGTCCGTCCTGGAGATAGATATCCGCAAGATATCTATGAGCCAGAGGATTCTCGGGCTCGAGCTCGATAGCCTTGCTGAGAGTCTTGATCGCCGGATCGAAGTATGACTCGCTCCCTTCCGAATAGCCCAGAATAATGTATGGATAAGCCTGATCCGGGGTCAGCTTGATGGCGATCTTGGCATGACGCACAGCGGATCGCAGGCGGTTGACCTGGGTATAGAGCCAGGCCAGCTCGGAATGATAAATGCTTCTGTTGGGATCGATAGTGACAGCCATCTCCATCTCTTTGACGGCATCTTCGATTCTGCCTACTCGATAGAGAGCCTTGGCCAGGCGTTGCCTGAGACCGGCATTCTCTTTCTCGAGCTCTACAGCCTTCTGATAGACCCGGACAGCGTCTTCGCCCTTGCCTTCCTTGAGAAGAGCCTGACCCCGGCTGATCAGCTCACCAACCGATTGAGCATCGGCAGCCTTGCTGCCCCTGGTGCCACCGGCGGCACCACCGTCATCCGCCAGAGCCGGGGATGAGCAGCAGAGCGCCAGGCTCATGGCCACTAGAGAGAAGGCGGCTAACGGTCTTGTCCTGTTCGACTGTTGGATATTTCTCACGGCTCGATTTTTAGTAAGAGTTCACAAAAAGTACTATATGCCATATTGGCCGTCAGGACAACCGCGAGATAATCCTGCGGATAATGTAATATGATCAGGCAATGGAAGAAGCTATAAAAGTCCTGCTGATAGACGATCAGGAAGAGGTGCGCGACATGCTCTGCCTGAGGCTGAGCGTCGAAAGCGGCTTGAGCATAGTCGGAGCCGCATCATCCGGATACGAGGGGATCATCATGGCCGAGCGCACCGGGGCTGATGTTATCCTCACCGACCTGAGAATGCCTGGTCTCGATGGAATCAAGACGACCCAGGAAATCTTCCGCCGCTGCAGCGAAAAGCGCCCCAAGATTATCGTCATGACTGCTTTCGACGACGATGAGTATGTGCTCGAAGCAATCGAGGCCGGGGCTTCGGGCTACCTGCTCAAAGACACCAAAATCGAGGACCTGGCCAATGCCATCCGTCTGGTCCATTCCGGCAGCCAGCAGTTCGCCGAGAAGCTCGAGCAAAGAGTGCTCGGGCGCTTGCGCGCTTATTCGGACCGCCTGGATGGAAGCGAAGCCAGGTTCATGACTGAGCGCGACTCCAAAATCACCCAGCTTCTCTCCCAGGGAAAATCCGACACCGAAATAGCCGACCATCTCAATATCGGTCCCGTAGAGCTCAAACAGCACCTGGACAATCTCAAGAACCGCCTTGGTCTGAAAGACAGACAAGCCCTGGTTCTCTGGTCTATGCGCCAGACTCTGGGGTGAGATAGCGAAAAAAATGGACCAACCCCTCAAAGGAATCCGCGTTCTCGACTTCACCCATCTCCTTCCCGGGGAGCTCCTCTCGGCCCTGCTCAGCGATCTGGGCGCCGAGATAGTCCGGATCGAGGCCCCATCCCGCGGGCTCGCCCATCGATTGCCACCGGTAGTGGAAGGCGAGAGCCTCTATTACTGGGCTCTCAACAAGCGCAAAAAACGTCTGGTAATCAACCTCAAAGACGAGCGCGGCAAAGAAATAGCCTTCCGACTGGCGGGGAGCTTCGATCTGGTTATCGAGAATTTCCGCCCCGGGGTCATGGAGAGACTCGGGCTCGGCTATGAGAGCCTGGCGGCTCTCAATCCGGCAATCATCTATTGCTCGATATCGGGCTACGGCAAAAACTCGAAAGAAGCCCTGAAACCTGCCCATGATTTGAATCTCGTAGCCGAAGCCGGGGTCCTGGATCTCAACCGCCGACAGGGCGAAAGACCGGTGATACCGGCCATTCCGATTTCGGATTATATGTCAGGGCTCCTGGCTGCTCTATCGGTGGTCTCGGCGCTCTATAAGCGGAGGGAGACCGGCAGAGGAGAGCACCTGGACATCGGCATGCTGGACAGCGCCCTGTCCTCTCTGAACATTCTTGCCTCCATGGCAATGTACACCGGTCTGGAACCGGAAGAGGGCGATTTCATCTATCCCCGGGAGATGCCGGACTACAATGTCTACCGCACCGGTGACGGTCGCTTTCTCGCCGTTGCTTCCCTGGAAGACCCTTTCTGGAAGACTTTCTGCGAGAAGATAGGCCGCCCCGATTTGCTCGACGCGAGAAAGAAAAACCGCGATCAGGAGCTCATCGAAGACATCGCTTCGGTAATCGAGGGCAAGACCCTGGCCGAATGGGAAGCGATATTCGAAGACGCCGATTGCTGCGTCTCCCCGGTCAACACCCTGGCAGAAGCCCTGGAGCGATTCCCTCTTTTCGAGCGCGGCATGCTGGACGAGCTTTTCCATCCCACCCTTGGCAATATCAAACAAGTGGTCTTCCCGGTGGACCGCAAACTCCGGAACGCCAGCAAGGAACCCCATATTGTGAATGGTTATAACGATGTACAATCGCTCCTGGAAAATGCAGGCTACACACGCGCCGAAATAGATACACTGGTTCAGGGGAAGGTCGTCTCCCACCAGCAGTGCGACTGACGACTCTTTGCAACATGGTGAAATTGGAAGATGGTCGGAAATCAACCTCAGGTTGAAGAGGAGCAGGAAAATCGATCGGATTTGCGTCTCGGGCAGGTACTCATTGATCTGGGCATGCTCACCGAGAAGCAGCTCGACCAGGCCCTGAGAGTCGCCCAGCAACTGGGTCTGCCGGTAGGACGTGTCCTGGTCATGTATGAGTACGTCCCGGAGCGCCATCTCCACGCTGCGGTGCAGGTTCAGTCCCTGCTCAAGGACGAGCTCATGAGCCTCCACACTGCCAGGCACCTGGCGTCAGTGATCATCAATAACGACGACATAACTTTCGAGGAAGCCCTGGCGGCAGTGGACTGGAAACGCCCCAAGGCCTCCGGCACCAACAAGCTCGGCGAGCTCCTCCTGGCAGCCGGCTTCGTCAATCAAAAGCAGCTCGAGGACGCTCTGCTCAAGAGTAAATCCTCCGGTGTGCCGTTCGGCAGACTGCTGGTTCTCAATTCGATTCTCTCCGAAGCTCTCCTGGCATCGGCTCTCAACGCTCAGATTCTGGTGCGGGACGGCAAGATTACCAGGGAGCAGGCTGTGCAGGGTCTCATCGCCGCCCGTGAAAGACAGATCGTGGTAGAGCTGCCCCTGATCGAGAGCGGCTATTACAGGCTGCCTGCCAAGCACACCATCAGGCTCGGCGAGCTTCTGGTTCTGGCCGGTCTGATGAGCGAAAGCGATCTCATGTACGCGGTAGAGGTCGGTCTGATCAACCGCAAGCCGATCGGGCAGGTCCTGGTGGAGCTGCAATACATCAGCAAAGAGGTTCTCGATGAAGCCCTCAAGCTTCAGGGCGAGATCATATCCGGTGCCGTCGCACCGATGCTGGCAGCCCGCAGGCTCACCGAGCTTCACCACAAAGGCTCGAGCGATGAGCAAGAACCACCGGCGGTGCCCGACTTCGACGAGATTCCGGAAGTCACCGTCTCGCTGAGCCAGTTTCTCTCTCTGGTGGGTGTCGTCAACGATGATGATATTCGCAAAGCCATCGAGATCGGTGTGGACAACCCGCATATCCTCGGGCGCATGCTATTGCTCGCCGGGGTCATCGACGAGCACACCCTGAAATCCGCCCTGCGCTGCTATTCCCTGATCAGAGAGGGCATACTGGGCACCGAGCAAGGATTCATCGCCTTCAACTACAGCCAGCAGAGTGGTATCAGCGTGGACGATGCCCTTCAGGAGCTCGGGGTAGTGTCGGGAGGACCGCTCTAATTGAATTTTCGGCGAAGACATTCTCTCTGACCCTGGTCCTGCAGGCGGCAGTTCTGGGAATTTTCGCGTTCCTGGGAACCCTCGAGCCATCGGTTCAAGCATCGCTTGCCGGCGCCGGTATCGACGCCGAGATCCTGGCTACGATACCGGGAAGCTTTTCGCGCTATTACGTCATGCTCGCCTTTGCCTGTGTCGGATCGATAATCTACCTGCTCAGAGAATCGGGTCGACCGGAGGGCGCAAAGGGACTTCCTGTCCGGGGCGCGATCATGGCCACTCTTCTGGGCTTCATTGCCCTTGCCGGCTCGCTTCAGTTCCCTCTCTGCGGCGACGACTCTTATATCGATTTCCGCTACGTGAAAAACTGGCTCTCCGGATCCGGCATCGATTACAATCCGGGCGAGCGGGTCCTCGGCTTCACCTCGCATCTGCATGTCCTCTTGCTCGCCGCTATAGGCTTGCCATTCCGCGAGCCGGACGTGCCGGTGATCGCGCAACTGGCCAATATCATCCTCTCGATGATCAACTGCTTGATGCTCGCCTTCTACATTCGCGATCTGAAAGGCAGTCCTGCTGCCGGTCTGGTGGGCGCCGCGGTTTATGCCCTCGACCCTTATAACACCCAGCAGATTATCTTCGGCAAGGAGACCCAGATGGTCGTCAGCGTTCTCATAGTCTCGCTCTGGAGCCTCGAGAAAAGGCGTTATCATACCTTCGCCTGGGCATCCTGTCTGGCGCCCTTCATAAGACCGGAAGGATTCATCTGGTCGGCTATCTGTCTAATCAAGCTGGCTGTGGACGAGAAGGGCCGCGCCTGGCGTTATATAATCGGTCCCGCTCTCGCCGGTCTTACAGCCCTGTCTGTCCTCTTTGCCCTCTACGGCACCATAATTCCCCAGGGAATGGTGGGCAAATTCAGCATGTTCTACCCGATGCCGCCATTCTCCATGCTCGGCAAATGTCTCTGGATGACAGGCACCGGTGCGGTGCTTCCGCGCCTCACCCTCAACGAGCCCGGTCTCTACGGAGCCCTGTCGATCCTCGCCGGTCCGGTCTGCATCGCCCTGTTCGCGTTTCTCGCCAGAAAGCGGAGCGCCTTTATCTATGTCCCGGCCATAGTGACATTTCTTCTTGTCTTCGCCGTCAAGAACCCTCCGGCTTTCGGCTGGTATCTCTGCTGGTTTTCTCTGATTCCTGCCTTTCTGGCAAGCGAGCTCTTCTCAAGAGCCGTAAATTTCAGCAGATCAGCCATATCGGCGTTCCTCATCCTGACCGTGGCGATACTGGCTATCCAACAGCCGGTCAGATTAGCTAATGGAATCGAGAGCATTACCTATCAGTGGAATCCGGAATATCACAGGCTGCTGCAATTCGATCGACTTCTCGCAGAGATCGATACCGGTCGGAAAGGCTCTGCAAACAAACCGGTAATCGCCACGCCGGAGATTGGTTATATAGGTTATCGGTACCCCGGCCCTATCCTCGATCTCTGCGGACTGGTGTCCCCCGAGGTGATCCCTTTCGGTCACCCGGATCTCAGCCGCCAGGCCGAAGGCGAAGCCTTCGAGATCAATCCGGCCATTATAGAGTCTCTGAAGCCGGACTATGTCATCACCCTGGAGCTCTTCGCCCGGGAGCTTCTGGCGGATCGGTCCTTCAGGAGCAATTACCGGCTCCTGGACACTCTTCCCAACGACTGGGGCGGGGGCAAAGGGGTTCTTCTATACGAGAAAATCCTGTAGAATCTGCCCATGAAAATTACGGACAGCATCGAGAAAAGCGCTACCCTGCCAGGCAGCTATTACCGAGACGAAGACATCTACCGTCTCCAGAAAGAGCGGGTCTTCGCGCGGAGCTGGCAATTCATCACCGATACCGACAGGCTTGCTGACAGCATCCTGCCCCACACGCTTCTTCCGGAATGTCTCGGGGAGCCGCTTCTCATCACAAGAAGCGGAGACTGTATCCAGGTTCTCTCCAATGTCTGCACTCACCGGGGAAGTATTCTTGTGGAGGAGCCCTGCCCTGCTTCTCAGAAGATTACATGCCGGTATCATGGACGGTGCTTCACCCTGGACGGCACCTTTGCGAGCGCTCCCGGTTTCGAGGAGGCCGCTGATTTTCCGGGAGAGAGCGACAACCTCGCCCGGGCATCACAGGGCATCTTCGGCAAGTTCATTTTCGCTTCTATCAATCCCGATATTTCGTTCGACGATATGGTTGCCGACATGCGCCGCCGGACATCATTCCTTCCCCTGGAAGATGCCGTCTTCGATCCCGGCAGCTCCCGGGACTATTATGTCAACGCCAACTGGGCTCTCTATGTGGACAATTATCTCGAGGGTCTGCACGTTCCCTATGTTCACCCCTCTCTTGCCCGTATGCTCGACACCAGAGACTATAGGACCGAGCTTTTCGAACATGGCAGCCTGCAGATCGGAGTGGCGGCAAAAGACGAAGACTGCTTCGACCTGCCCCCGGATTCGAAAGAAGCCGGCAAGCGCATCGCCGCTTATTATTACTTCCTCTTCCCCAATACCATGCTCAATTTCTACCCCTGGGGAATCTCGGTCAATGTGGTCGAGCCGATAGACTCGAGCCACACTCGTATCCGTTTTCTCACCTATGTCATTGACCGATCCCGCATGGGCGGTTATTCTCCCGAGGACATAGATGTCACCGAGAAAGAGGACGAGGCGGTGGTGGAAGCGGTGCAGAGAGGCATCCAGGCCCGGCTCTATCGAGCCGGTCGCTATTCCCCGGCCTGGGAGAAAGGCGTTCACCAGTTCCACCGGCTGCTCACCCAGAGAGCCTGAAGAGGTCCGTGATATGGAACTGAGAAGAGTCGGATTTCAGAGGTCGAAGGACACTCCGGCAAAATTCAGCGATGATTACCGTGCATGGATGGAGTATGAGACTAATCGCCAGCCGGATCCTTCCGTAGAAGCGATGCAACTTGAAGTAGTCAGGCGAATGCGGCTCATGCAGGGCAATAGCTCGACTGCAGGCTTGAAAGACGAGCTCGACTCGAAGCTTTCAACCGGAAAGATCGCGCTGAAGATTCATATGCAAACCATTCTCGAATTCCTCACGGTGCTCGAGAGCATCGACGGTCCCGAAAGATGGGTCTGCACCAGCCACTACGACCTGATCTTCTGGGATCAAGATTACCGGGAATATCGGGATACGCCGGACCGGGGACTGCTCTACGTGAGCGTTCTGTCGTTCACACCACCGGAGAAGCCTGTCTTGCGAGTAAAGGGCGAGCGGATAATCGAAACTCAGAATGAGCGAAGAGCAGCGGAGGAAGCCGCACAGATGCTCCACGTATCGACTTAGAAGAAAGGGGACTCCGGCATCTCTCCGGCCCGTTTCCATCTCGAACATAAGCCGTCACAAAAAAGACACATTATTGTTCCGGCTATGACACCCGTACTTCGCTACGCTTGCGGAGTCGAGTTTCATTGCAAAGGAGTACACAGGAATGGTGATCGATCAAGGATACGAGGAGAGCCCGTTCGATAGGGAGCAGATTTCAGCACAAGAAGATTTGAGCAGGGACATATGGTTCGACCTGAGAAGGCAAGCGGACTCGCCTCCTCCATCGGCGGTGAGACTTCGGACCGAAAGTCTTCTAGGCGATCTCCGCAGGGACGATTCGCTTAGAACAAGCCGGGACCCGTTCGAGCTGGAACGAAATCCACTGCAAGCACCTAAGCCTTTTCAAATCAGAACAATAGGTATTGGTCTGCCTAAGAGCGAGTGGTCCATGCCAATGCCAGAGCCGGACTGGAAAGGAAAGGCTCCCGAGCCTTTATTCTTCCCAATCGAGCAAGACTGGAGAAAATTACGATAATGAGAGGAAACAGCGAGATTGTTTGGGCGGCTTCCTTGCCGGATACTGCAGGCAGTTGTTTCGATCCTTGCGACTATCCATTCGAGAAGGCAAATCAAGCAAGAGGCGCCGGCTCGACCTCGAGGCTGGTCGAGACGGGCATGATTCCATACGTGTCGCTAGCCTGGAGCGATGAAACAGATCCCCTAGGCAACCAGGTTTTTCAAGAGACAGTTATTGACCCGTGGAGGACCAGACTTAATCCCGACGCTCTAAGCCTTCTGGATAGCCTGTCTCAAGCTCAGAGAAACAATCTCCTGCAGAGCAGGATAAATCAGCAGACGTTGATCGAGATAGTCAACATCCCAGGTATGACTGCGGAGTTACTGGACAGGCTGCTGCTGGCAACTGAGAGAAATGCTGGTAACAGACAAGAGCTGACAAAGATGCTTGCTCAAGAAGCCCCGCAAAGAGATCTGAGCCTGCTTCGCCTTCACATGGCCGGAATTTCCATCACGGACGGACGCTATGATCCGACGATTCTCGAGAGAGTCCCGCCTGAGAACCGAGAACGGACTGCCGGTCTCCTGCTCGGGCTGACCAGGACATCAGCAGGTATGGTACTTGACGGCATCAAGTCAGGCAAGATCGGCGGCCAATGCCTTGACTCGCTGTATCCGGCTACCGGAATACTAAACAATATCAGTGGAGAGCAATGCCAGGAAGCAATCCGGCTGATTACGCGAATCGGCGGAGACAGAATGACCCTGGAGGCACTCGGGAATGGTCTGAAAAATGGGTACTTCATTCTGTCGGATCTGAGAGAAAAGAGTCCCGAATTTTTGAGAATACTGGCGCAGCTCGCGAATGAGGACTTCTCAACAAACCAGAAGGATCGGATCGGTCCACAGGGATTCAATCTGGTCTTGAATGAGGAGAACAGAATCACAATTGCTGTGGAATTAGCAACTATCGGTGAACTACATGGTCTTCTCATAGGAAAGAAACCAGCAGAGTTAATACTATATGGGATCGCCTTGAATAATCACCGATCAGGCACCCGCCTCGAGAAAGAGACATTCAAAATTCTGTGCACTTCATCGAGAAGCGGGCTGCTCTCTCTAGAGCAGGTCCATACGATAGCCAGATCCATCGCGACCGGCAGCATCACCAATAATGCCCTTTCCCGTTTGCTCAGAAATCCTGCATCATTCTCGAAACCAGACATGGAGCGAATTTTTCTCCTTCTCCAACTGGGCAGGGAAGAAGACATCAGGAAAGTTGTCGATTCCCTGGAGACTGGTGACATAACGCAAGTCAAAAGGAAGACCGAGGAACTGGTGACCGACGAGCTCGTCAAGAAACACGCGAACAGGTTCTCCCGGTTCCTGGAAAACTTCGATCCTGAAAGACGAATTCCGCTCGCGCAGAATCGGCCAAACGAGATTGCTAAGGATACCAAGCAATGGCTGCAAGCATTCTGTGAAAGAGACTATGACAGAGCGCTGAGTATCGCGAAATCGGAGAATCCCCTGTACAGAGTAGAATACAAATCCTTCATCATCGAACTGGCCGATCTGAGAAATGAAAGCAGATTGAAAGAATGCGTAACCGCGATTTACCATCATGGCAGCGCAGACCTGAAAGAGGGCGAGAAGGTAGCCACCCTGACCCGGCTCTTGGTCAGACTGCCGAATGGAGAGCTGATTGATATAAGCAAGCCAGAGATCGGTTCGGAGACCGGAAGAGAGACCGATGCAACCAAAGCCTTTATCGACTCGTTCAAGAGCGACCATGTCATACGGAAATTGAGGGGACTGCTGGCTCACCAGGCATGGGAGGAATGCCTGGTTCACATGAAACAGCCCGAACGAGGAGTCCTATCGCCTACTGGCAAGAAGTTCCTTTATCTTGCCAGAGCGAACAAGTCTCATGAATATTTCAAAGGGCTACCAGACCAGGAGGGCAAGTTCAACCTGGCAATGCGCGAGATTGATGTGGCTGCCTTCCTGATTGACGCAGGAATGACTCCGGCAGATGCCAAAGCGCTTCTGGCAGACAATCATCCCGTAAGAGAAGGCTTCTTCAAATGGGTAAGCGCGGAAATAGAGCTGAGAAAGCGGCACATAAGAACCAGACACGATCTACTGGCATCAATCACAGATCCTCAGAGCAGGAAGCAGTTCGAGAGCCATTTGAGTCTCGCGCCAAGTCACGTGGAAACCAGAGCATCTGCCGCCGTCGTGTCCCCAGACCGCCCTCCGGGTCAACTGAAACGGCCGGGTCCCCTGAAAACTGAAATAGCGAGTAAACCTTACAATTCGCCCGCTCCTAAAGGGAAGAGCTCGGAAAGCACTGGGCACAGGGTTACTCCGGAAAAATTCGGAAAAGCCAGGGGAGGTGCGGCTTCTGCCCTGGTTCTCTTTGGTCCGCTTATCGAAGAATGGCTCCGGCAAAACGACAATAGCCCATAGAAATTGCATCCTGGTCCCAGAGAAATGGAGAAGATTATATGATTGGAGGATTCGATACGGGACCTCGACCAGGAACAGGGGAGACATTCGGCGTCGCAGAGAAGTGCTGGCAAGACGTCTACGTTGACGCACCACGAATGATCGAGAATGCAATCGAAAACCCGAAAAGAGATGAGATTCAGGAAAATGAATACATCCAGAAACTCGAGATCGGAATCAGAGAAGGAACTTACCCGCCAACCTGGGGATGGGAAGCAGCCCTAAAGAAGGGAATCTCGAGAGGCGATTGGACCATCGAAGCATGCAGGACAATGAACTTCTATTCCCACCTCGAGAGGATCATAGAGATCTACTTGAACAGCGACTTCGTAACCAAAGAAGAAAAGGAGAAATCCCTGCGCAATCTTCCCCTCCGCTATATTTCCATTGATCGAGACGGACCCCTCGTAAGAGATGTAGAGATTCGTCCCCACAAGTATGTACCCGCAGCGGACCTCTCTATCGACGAACTCTCACACCAGAAAGCGCTTCGTGACCTCTTGCGCTGGTATGACAAATATGGGAAGAAAGCCGAGCAACATATTGAACAGTCAATTTTCGAGAGCGCTGAAACAAGTGAAGGTTCTTATCCGATCCTTCCAGGGATCCGTGAAATTCAGCAATCCGGGCAGATTGACAGCAAAGACTTCAATTTGATCAGATATGACCTTACAGCCCGGAACGTCAGCGGGAAGAACGGTAAGAGAAAAATTGAGATTCAAGGAATAACCAGCTTTCTCATGGTTCCAATCTACGGATACCAGAACTGGGGAGCTGAGGCTGTCGCGAAGAAAATGACCGAGCCCCGGCAATATGACCCGGGCGATGATGTGCTTATCATGGGACCAACCGGTCCAAGATTGGTCAAGGCAGACAAGGTCTATTCATTTGTTCGCGAAGGAAAAGCATGGAATGCCGCCCATACCGCCATCTCCGTCGGATTCGACACAGTTTTGACCTTGTCTGGAGCCAATCTGCTGCGAGCCGGTATTAAAGGTGCCACCGCTGCCAGGGGATTGTTTCAAGTGGGACTTGGAGTCGGTGGGGTCTCTCACAACGCATACTGGTCTTCGGATCCTCACCTGCGCTTGATCGGAAACGGCCGAGGTCTTTATTTCATGGCGCATGCAGCCCTAAACTTGGGCTCGATACTGAAATTGATCAGACCAAAACCAGTTGCGCCGCCAGCAAGATTTGACCAGGGACTGAGCAAAGCTGCCGGTGTTCTCGAGAGCGCGTTCATAGCGTCCTTCGCAATGGGTCTTGCAGGACTCGAAGCGAACAGGGGTTTGAAGCAGAGCGATCTCGAGCTGAGGGTAAGGAAAAACTCCAGGGAAACATTACTGGATTTGAGAATCGAACAACTGGATCGCTTTCTTGAGGCCAGCTATAGAGAATTAAAGCCGTCCGCGATCGAAGAAGAGCACATCAACAGAGCCCGAAACTGGCTTGTGGACTTGAGGAACGACCCAGGCAAACTCGAGTCCACAAGGAAAGATCTGGCCAGGCAATTTGTTAGACATAAGAACACCTTTCCGAGAAGCAGTATCGCAGCAGGAATCGCCCTTCTTTCGACCTTCTCTGAAGAATATCCGGAAAGTCTTGTGACTTACCACAATCGCAGCCTTCGCCACCACTCGACCAGGGCCAGTGGCGAAGGGCTTTTCAATCTCGAATACGACCAGGTAAGAGAGTATCTGATCAATGCTCTCTACGTGGACAGGCCACTGAACCGGGAAACGAGAAATCTCGGAACGATTCTGGCCGGCCTTGGTGTTGTTCCTTTGCAAGTAGGGATTGACATGATACTGGAAGGCTTGCGCCCGACAAAATCGACGGCAGGAGAGAACTTGCATCTCCTACCACTACTGTTGCAGGCTCAACGAATAATGCAGGACAAGTATGGCCTCAGAAAGAATCTCTATTGCCTGAACGAATTGATGGCTGATGCTCCAAACTCGGTCCAGAGCTCACAGTATCTAAAAATCTGGAAAAACTTGATGTTGCATTCTGATGAGACTGATAAGGGAACTAGCTTCGAAGAGGAATTGCTGGAACTGAGAGATCTCTTCGATAACCCGAGTCTCGACATCATACAACGTGCCGAGATTTTCATGCTACTAGCAAATCTGAATACCAGGATGAAAATTGGGACCGATTTGAGAATGGAAGACATGGCTGTGGAGCTGACTCATCTGGTTGTAGATAAAGCAACTGAACCTGTCCAGATCGAGCTGGTTCCAGCGCTTACTCTGTCCGTGTTACAGGGGCGAATCTCATCACCAGCGCTAAGAAACATAGTCGCCAATCGATTGAATCGACTCAGAGTGTCGAGCAAGAATGAGGAGCTTCGCAATGCGGTCTCTGAATTGCTCGAAAAAATTGGGGATTCTCAACAACCCGGCTCCGATTGCGGCGATCCTGCGCGGCTCAGGATGCCGGAAGCGTGAACCAGAATCTCGTACCTGTATCCTCCTGGGAGCGAACCCCAATCTCCCCTCCGAGAGCCTGAACCAGCTGCTGGCATATTGTCAGTCCCAGACCTGCTCCACCCTTTCTTCCCGTACCCGACTGCCGAAATTTCTTGAAGATTTCTTGCTGCTCCCGAGGAGAGATGATCTCACCCTGATTGTCAACGAAAAAGTATCCGAACTGGTCCCTCCTGGCGCAACCAACCGTCACAGTGCCTCCCTTCCCGGAGTGACCGATCGCGTTTGAGATCAAGTTACTCAGGATTCTCAAAGTCCTGAGCTCATCAGAGAGAACGTAAAACTCCTCCAGCTCGACTCTCATTGTAACACCGCCAGCGGCAGCCAGCGCTTCGAGGGACTCTACGGACCGGAGACACAACGCTCTCGAATCAAGCTCCTCGACTGAGACCACGAACATCCCCTGCTCCCACTTCTCGAGATCGAGGAGATTCTGCAACATATCGATCAGCTGGAATGCAGTTACATAGGTCGCTTTGGAACGAGCCTTAAGGCGCTCCATGCTCGAATCATACTTGCCATCGATTATCATCTCCAGAAAAAGGCTGATCGAGGACATGGGGGCTCTGAGGTCGTGACTGACCATGGCAATGAAGTCTGCTCTCATGCGCTCTACCTTGACCCTATCAGTAATATCAAGCAGAGTAACTATCTGGACTTGCTCGTCGCTCTCGGAGACTGCAGACCGGCCGACCACGATTACCTGAAAGGGCTCCTCTCGGCGATGATACTCGACAAATGCCTCGGTCTCGACTGCCATGGTATCGTCTCTCGCTATATAGATCTCGTTCAGAACGGAGTCGAGATCACGACCCAGTAGCGCTCTCTCTTCCCTATCGATAAGCCTCAAGGCCGCAGAGTTGGCGAACTGGACTCTTCGGTTCTGATCGAGTCTTACGACTCCAGCTTCCACAGCCTCGATCATATTGCGCATTTTCTTCTCAGACTCCCGCAAGAATCTCTCGAACTGCCTGCGAAGGGTGACATCGTGAAATACTACAAAAAACGAGGACTCCGGCTTAGACCATGACACGCTGCACATGACATCCAGAGTCTCACCTGCGGTGCCGGACAGGCTCAGATCGACTGTGGCGGCCACTTCGGTCCTGGCAACAGAGACCATGCATGACAGCAGGTCGTTACATGCGGACGGATCGCAAATGAGCTTGCTGACGTGCTGACCCAGAACCGCGCCGGCTTCCATGGCAAACATCGTAACAACGGACTCATTGACCTGTGTAACAAAACCATCTAAGGAGACAGAGCATAGAACCTCCTGAATATTGCCCAGTATAGCTCGCTCACGATTTCGGACGGTATCCAGACTCTCGACCATGTTTCTGAATTGCGAATCGATCAAAGCGAGCTCATCATCGCCCGATACTGGCTCCAGGAGGGCTGAGCCTTCAGCATAACGCTCGATAGACTCGAGCAGGGAAGAAACCCGCCTTGAGAAACCACGAGACAGAGAGACAAGAAAAAGAGAAGTTATGAGTAGATTGGCAGCCATTCCAAAAACCATCCAGTATTCCAATCTCGCCCGGGCATTCGAGAGCTGCAGCTCGCCATCTCTGCTCGCTCTCTCGGCGTTGTCCAGAAGATCCTTGACTGCCTCTCTAAACTCTGGAACGCTGAAATCGACCATTGAGCCAGCCATGAAAGAGACCGAACTTCTGCTGTCGCCACCGGCTGGAAATTTCCGCAATACATTCACAACGAAATTCGACCACTTCTTGCTCAGAGCCTTGAGTCGCTCTAGCCTGGATTCCTGCGCAGGATCAGCGGCGAGCAGTCTCGCAAGTTTCGCGAAGCTGCCGTCTATCCTGGGACCGCAAGCCAGCGCATTCTCTTTGGTATCATCGTCCCTGTCCAGAGCGTACTGGTGCAAATATCTGAACTGGTCGAAAATCAGGTTTCGGATTGAGATTATCTCGACAGTAGTGCGGCGGTATCGCTCGACTGACTTTTCCTGCTCCTGCAACTGCTGGAAAAGGAGCAAGAAGACACCGAAAAAGAGCAGCTCCGCCGCTAAGGGAATGAGACAGATCAGCAGGATCCTTGTCGCGATCCTCATCTTCAGCCACCAGTGGAGCTCAAGTCATGACCCTTTGACGCCATCGATTCTGTAACCCACGCCGTGAACGTTCTCGATCAGAGTGTGCGGCAAAAGCTTCGCTCTGATTCTTCTGACTATCGTTCGAACGGCAGATGCCGACACATCCGCCGAGCTAGGCCACAACCTGGCTATCAACTTGTCGGCATCGAACGGCTTGCCGCTGTTCTCCATCAGAAACTGGACAATCTCGAACTCCTTTCTAGATAAACGAATTTCCTCGTCTTGAAAGAATAGCGACTTCCTATCTCGGTCAAGCTTCCATTCGCCCTTGCAGAGGTTGGTACTCTGAACGCCGGTGCCCGTACGTCGAAGGAGCGCCGTGGTCCTGAGTATAAGCTCTTTCATGTTGAAGGGCTTGGTGAGATAGTCGTCTGCACCCGCCTCGAAGCCGATCTCCTTATGAGATATATGGTCGTTGGCCGTCAGCATGAGAATCGGAGACTTGCCACCCATGCTCCTGTAGAATCGGCAGACATCGATTCCACTGAGTCCGGGAAGGGACCAATCGAGAATGACGAGATCATAGTCGACCATCCTCAGATACTCCTGCGCCGCCTTCCCATCGTGAACAACATCCAGGTGATAGCTCTCCTGCTCCAGACAGTCATAAATAAGCCCTGTCAGAGAGGAATCATCATCTACTATCAAAATCTTGGGCATTCAACGGAGTCCAGAATTGCGGTGGACTCAACGATTATTCCCATAGAATATCACCGGCAAACAAGAGCCGACTACCCGGTTGCGGGGCAGGCAGTCAGGGATCCGCCACCGTCGCATCCCCGCGCCGTCCTTCATCTCTGACCTCGTTTCCGGTGTAATCCAGGCACCGCCGAAACTCGGTTAGAGACTTGTCAGTGATCCGCTGCCTCAGCCTGGATTGATTTCCAAGCAACTTTTCGAAGGAGGTCGCCAGATCTGCAGCCTGTACCAATCTCGCAAACCGGGGGTCCTCGATGATTTCAGGACTGCTCTCCACGGAGTCGAGTAGCAGTCTGAATACCTCATCCCTCTTGTCGCTGCTTCCGATAATCAGACGAGCCAGCTCGAGCCGCTCTCTGGAGAACCTTAGCGACAACTGATTCGGGTCATTGAGGAGCCGGTACTCCATCTCGAGTCTCTCTTTAGAATCATTATCAAGGGGCAACAACCCCTGCCTGTACAGAAGGCCTATCCTGCGCAAGGTCTCGAGCCTCCGCTCCCTTCTGCCAGGATCAGCCAGAGTATTGGCGTTCCGCTCCAGAATCGTTCTCCTGGACTCCGAATCTTCAATCGCTGTAGGGTCCGCGAATCCCGAACGCACAATCATCTGAAAAACACTTTCGAGTCTCTTGCTCTGCTCGAGACTGACGGGTTTCTGAAATTCTCGGTCCCATAGAGCCTTGATGACAGTTGGCAAGGCATCATCAGATGCTTCAACTAGGCTCTGATAACATGCAATTCTCTTTTTGAAGGAGCGATCTCCCATTCCTTCCACGAGCCTCTCAAACTTGGTTTGATCGGGAAATTGCGCGGGAGGCGGAATAGATTCTAGCGTGACCCATCGCGATTTCTCGCCCGGATGCCGAAGTGCCCTGACAAGCAGCTCCACTGGATCGCCTTTTTCACCGCCGGCACCACCGCCTGATTCCCCGGCCGGGAGCACGTTGCATTTGACCTCTGGCAATCTGGTGATCGATCCGGCGATCTCGGAACCGTCCGGACCTGATCCGGAAATCCCCTCTACAATCTCCAGCATGGGGACCTGAGCGCTCGCGCTAGCGAGTCGTCTCAAAAGCCTGTGAAATCCCGAGTGGCACTCCAGGGTCGAGAACTCGGGAGACCCAGTGACAGCTTCACCTTCAATCACAAAACTCTCCCGTCCGTAGTAAAGATCTCTCAAAGTTAGATACCTCCAAAATCCTTAACCGCGCCTGGCGGTCCCGTTACTCATCGCGCCACCAGGAATGCCCACCCTGAACAAATACGATCAAAGAGCAAATACCTCCCCTTACGGAGCTGGCAAATTGTCCTGGATTTCTTCCAAAGTGCTTTTTCAAGGCACTGTTAGCGGTGAGCATCCTGACAGGCTCCCTGCTGAATATATCTTCGACCAGACACTCCCTGCCCTCCATCGACGATCTCTCGAGCGCCCTTTCGACAGCTCTCCGGACAAGCCGCACAGCTGCTCCCTTGGACATGGAAGGGTCTATCCTGAGGAGCGACTCGACATACCGGTCGATTACCAAGAGAGGGTCATGGTCCCTGTGAGCTTGCAGAATATCGATATCCTCCATATGAATGAAGCCGGTGTCTCTCAGAGAACTCCTGTCCATCTGGGAAGCAATGGCCTTTAGGCGCTCTCTCTTATTCGCGTCAAGCTCGGGCATGACATCAATGAGAGCAAAGAGATCGCTGGGATTTCTCAAATGCCGGAGAATAGCCGATTCGCTTGCCCCGGCAATGGCTCTGATCTCCGGTGCTTCGAAGACAGCATAAACCGGGTCGAGACCCGCCAATTCATAGAGCCTGTAGATATCGGCGCGAAGGGAGGAAGTGCTCCCGGCTCTCTCGGAGACATATCCGAGAATATCAGAACCTTTGGTATCATTGCGATCGAGATACTTGTAGCCGACAGGCGGTAGGCACATTAGATACCCACACCGGTCGATTCTCAGGGACCCGGACTGGGTTCCCGCGGCTTGCTCGATATGGCGAAGGTTGTTAGCGAACCTAGTTAGTAGCCTGTTGCTCAGTTCCTTATCGAGCATGAACCCGGTCAAGGACTCCCCGCAACGGGTCTTGGTGAGCGGCCATGTGTCTCTCACTAGAGAAACCCTTTTAGAGCGGCTTCTCACCCGACTTCTATCATCGAGACAACCAGTGTAGATATCCTCTGCAAGAGCAAGACCACTCTCAACGAGACATCTATCGAGGATCTCTACCAATCGAAGCGCATTCGAGACGGGAAGATAAATGGTAAGGGCCTTGGATTGCTGACCAGTAGGACCAGGCTTCGTGCCGCTATGATGACTGGGATCAGTGAGGGGCTCAAAGGTCTTATAACCGGATATCAATGATCTGTCGATTTTGTCTTCCAGCCACGGAATCAGTTTAGACTGCAATGAAATTACGTCATTCTCGCTCAATCCTGTTACTCGAACTTTCACCGGTCCCGGCGGCAGATCGAAATTCTGCCTTGAAACCCACCAGTCTCCTTCTTTACGCAGAAGGCATCGGCGGCCGTCGACCTCTATCTCAGCCTCTGTTTTCTGCCCGGATACTTTCTTCCTGACAGTCATTCCATCTCCAGGCGACCGAGTCTGATGATCCGAATCAGGCAAATCGGCAATCGCTATGGCATCACCAGCTGAGAAGTAGGAATCGCCAAGCAGCTCGAGACCAGGCAATAGACCACTCTCCACGAGTTGTCCATTGGATGGGAGTGAGACCGTTTCAAACTCAAAATCGGATACCAGATTCAACAGACAGACCGTCTGCCGAGATGGAGAGCCATAGGCACCGAGTTCTCCGGAGGACCCAATCAAATCCAGCTCCCTTGACATACCTGATGCCCTCCTGTGACCCGAGGGAACTTTAACTCCGCACTGCATTCAAAACTTGAGCTTTCTCGTGACACTTTTGTGACTCCGGGACCGCTCCCCCTGAATCAGCGAATCTGGAGACTAGAATTGAGGGAAAGCACGGCGAGAACTCGCGTATAATAGTGCAATCCGATCGCAGAGCTTGAATTGCCGAGACCTGAAAGTCGAGCTGATTATCAAAAACGGCAGAGGCGGCGCAAGAAGCAGCGCGGATTCTCCAGTGATCCGGTGCTCCTGCGACTTCGAATAGCGGAGGTAGAGCATGACGGAGAAAGAGCCGAAGAAAGCCACGAGAGCAGTCTGGGCCGGTGAAGAGAAGTACCTGATGGAGCATGTCACCCAGGTGCCCGTGGTTCATAGCGTCTCTTTCGGATATCAG
>JAGQHH010000180.1 GCA_020431945.1 Cyanobacteria bacterium HKST-UBA02
CGGGCTCCGGTTCGGGCTCCGGTTCAGGCTCAGGTTCGGGCTCAGGTTCAGGCTCGGGTTCAGGTTCAGGCTCCGGCATCCGGGGAGCTGCATCAGCGCTGATTTTTACTTCTTCTTCGGTAATCTCTTCTTCTTCGTATGCCTTTGCTCTCGGTGGAGGAGGCGGCGGCGGAGCCACAGGTTTCGGCTCCGGTTTGGGCTCCGGTTTCGGCTCGACTTTGGGCTCTGGCTTGGGTTCCGGCTTGGGCTCCGGCTTGGGTTCCGGCTTGGGCTCCGGTTTCGGCTCGACTTTGGGCTCCGGCTTGGGTTCCGGTTTGGGCTGGGCTGGCGGGACCTGGGGTGTCAGCTCGGCTTTCGGGGTGCGTGAGGCCAGGGACCAGTTGCCTTTCTTGGGAATGGAAGCGACCGGGCCACCACTCTGCTTGACCCCCCATTCCTTGGCGGCGATACGTCTGATCACGCTTCTTATCTGGGCTCCCCAGCCTTTATGGTCGAGGAAGTCCAGAGCCCCGGCTTGCATGGAGCGCTTGACCAGATCGGGCTCCAGATCGTTCTTGCTGACTATGAAGTAAGCGTTCGGATTGGCGTCCACCAGTTTTTTCAGGAGGTCGATACCGCCTTCGGGATCGGTCTCGAGCTCCAGCCAGACCAGAGTAGAGCTGGCTCTCTCGAATTCGGCCAGAGCATCGCTGCGGCTGATGGTTTTCTGAAATGATAGCTCTGGCTGGCTTTTGATAAGGGCCTCGATCCTGGAGGCTAGATCGTCTCCACATTCCCCTATCAATATTGTTGGTAGCGTTGCCACTTTATCTCAGGTTGACTTAAACTGCTGCACCGGCTGCGACTTCCACCGAGAATCCGGTTAGGTGTCCGCTGGTCTCCAGGATCTGTCTGCGAATTTGATCCGGCGATACTGTTCCCAGCTCGATATCCCTGTAGACTCCCAGCAATTGCAGAGAGGTCATCAGGCACAGATTTTTCTTCTTGGCGAAATTCTTGACCGCATCATTGAAGTCGGCTTGACTTCTTCTTTCCGGAGGTACAGCTGCCCAGGAGCAGGAAACCAGTATGCCCTTGGGCTCGATTTCGTGCTCGTCCCAGAAGGCGATGGCCGACTCGGCGACCTGCGCTACCTCGGTGCGGCTGCATTCGTCGTCGCTTCGCACGATCCTGGCAAGAGCCTCCGGGTGCTCTACGTTGGCTAGAAGCAACTCGTTGCTCTGACTCAGGGAGTGATTCACTGTCCAGCCCAGACGGCTCAAAACCGTGCTGCAGGCGTCTTTGAGGACCGCCTCGTCACCGGCCAGGAGAGCCTGCTTGAGCTGTTCGACCGAGGCGATTCTCGATTCGACTGTATTCAGTTTGGCCTGGATGCTGTGAAGTTGTTCGGCCAGCGCGCTCTGCTCGCGGCGGAGATCGTCGAGGTAGGAGAATGAGAAACTAACGCACCAGTCCGGCACATTCATATTGACATGATTGTTAGAGTCGGCCGGCGGCATTGGCGCATCAGGCTTTTTGAAGAGTGTGTTGAGGAGAGGCTTGGCGGCTTCCTGGGGTGGCGGAGCAGCCTGGGGCGCCGGCTGCGGCGGCATGGCTGCTTGAGGCATCACCTGCTGCTGCATGGGCGGATGCTGCGGTACTGGAGCCGGTGACTGGGGCGGCGCTTGTTGCACCACCGGTGGTTGCGGAGCGGGCATCGGCATAGGACTGGGTTGCGGTGCCGGCTGCGGGGCAGGTGGTGCCATAGGCTGCTGCTGGGCTGGCTGCTGAGCTTGTTGAGCCTGGGACTTCTCCAGCTCGCGGAGGAGCTCCATTGTTTTTTGCTTGTTAGCCTCTTCGGTTGTGTTCTGATTGTTCGTCACAATGTTCTCTCCATAGGCTTGTTCGGGTAGTCCAGCTTCAGCAGCGGGTGGGTCTCTGGAGACGCTTGGCTGGACAGGCTCTGCTGTGACGCCAGCGCTAACGTCGAGGGTCTCCAGGGAAAGCTCCGAGGCAACTTTGGATGCAAGGGAGTCGTCGTAGAGAGGATCAGGAAGTGCGGGAGCGGGCGCCGGTGGAGTATAGACAGGCTCCGGTTGAGTATAGACAGGCTCCGGGGGCAGCTGCTGTACCGGTGCAGGAACAGGCTCATGAACCGGCTCATGAATCGGCTCATGAATCGGCTCAGGAATCGGCTCAGGAATCGGCTCAGGAATCGGCTCATGAACCGGCTCAGGCTCAAGAATAACTTCGGGCTCGGGAGCTGCTTCAAAAACGGGCTCCGGAGGCGGCGTGACCACGGGCTCCGGCTCGGGAACGGGTTCCGGTGCTGGCACAGACTCCGGGATATGCTCGAATACAGGTTCAGGTTCAGGTACATATTCTGGTGCAGCGACGGGAGTCGGCGCCGGCGGCACTATCGGAGCCGGTTCGGGTGCCGGCGCTGCCACGGGCTCCTCTTCTTTCTGAGCTGTTTTCTCCACGAGCTGCCGAGCGGTCTGAGCGAATATCGACAGATCTATGCTGGCCGACGTCTTCTTCTTCTCTTCTGAAATCCGGTTGGCAACGGTCTCTTCAAAGCGCTGTGCTTCAGCGGATACCGAGGCGGCAATCTCATCAGCCGATACCGAGCTGCCGTCCAGAGCCGACTGGAGCGAGCCTCCACCACCGGCTGGAATGCTGGTATGCGTAGTACGAGGCGATTCCGGTGCCGAAGCTACAGGTTCAGGTTCTCGCTGGTCACCCTGGAATAGCTGGGGACCGGTAGCCGGCTCAGGTACAGCCGATGCTCTCGCGGCTTCCACCTCGGCTGCTTCTCTCTGCTCTGCAGCCACCTCGTCGGCACTGGGCTGTCTCCCCTGATACCAGAGGTTGAGACCATCTACGAGGCTTCGATCGAAATCGGGGGAGAAAGGCGCCGGGAGAAAGACCACCCTGCCGTTGCTGTCCATGATATAGAGTTGTCCGGCTATGCACTTTTCAGGAGCTGCCGTAGCCAGGACGTGGTAACCGTCGGTGAGAAAGTTCTCTCTGATGAGGGTGCTCCATTCCAGACCCTGCTGCTTGAGATAGGACGAGAACTCGGAGGTTCCGCCGGTCTGGCTGATCTCCACGAGCCTTCCCTGGGCGACAGCGCTCATATGCCTGATATGTTGATCGTTGGGCTGGTCCGGAGCCAGGCTTTCGAGCCAGTAATAATTGTCCAGTGCCAGGGTCGGACCCTGAATAGTGAATGGGCGGCAGAGGAAATAAATGATAATGCCGCCCTGGGTGAGGAAATCAGAAAGCTCCAGGATCCGGCTTTCCACTTCGGCAGCGATGTTTCGCAGGAGCATGTCGTCGTCGATGGCATAGCTTGTCTGTCCGGCGGCGATGGCTTGATCTGCCTGCCGTACCAGCTCGGGGTCTTTATCGAAGATATGGGCTATCGAAACCGGATTGACGATGATCGCAGTGTAATTGTGCAGGGCTTTGGCGCTACCCAGGTTCAGATGACCGTCAACACCATAGCCAGGACAGTTGACTCGCAGTATTCGCTCTTTTGGAATCGATCTCATATATATAACCTGCCACTTTTCGACAACTGAAAGTCGCTCGTTCCAGACTTTTATACCCAGCCGTGATGAAAGCGTACGTACTTGAAATTAGTCTTGTCATGTCAAGACAGGTTTATATGACCTATTTTTATGCGTCCGATATTAAAGAAGCCAGGTCGAAGTCCTTAAGGCTCGCCAGTTTCCAGTCCGCCATGCTGTGGTCCTGATGGCTGGTGGCTTCGCAGGGAACTGCCAGGCAGAGCATTCCGGCGCTTTTTGCAGCTCTGACACCGTTCTCTGTGTCTTCGATTACCAGGCATTCGGCTGCCGGAACCGAAAGCCGCTTTGATGTCAGTGTGAATATATCCGGAGCCGGCTTGCCATGAGGGACTTCGTCGCCCGATACCAGATGATCGAAGAAGTGACCGATTTCGAGACAGCCGACGATCAACTCGATGGCGCTCGTCTTGGAGGAAGAGGCTAGAGCCACTTTCAATCCGCTTTTCTTGGCTTCGCAGAGGACCTCTCTCGATCCCGGCATCGGCCGGGCCTGGTCCCTTACCAGAGAGAAAAATATCTCGTCTTTTCCCTTTATAAGTTCTTCGGGGCTGATCCGGAGCTCGAACTGCTCGATGATCAGAGGCGCAATCTCAGTGTCCTTGCGCCCGAGGAACTGGCTGTTGTGGCTTTTTCCATAGGGTTTGCCGTGGCTCGCTATGTAGCGGCTGTAGGCCTCAAGGTGCAGAGGCTCGGAGTCTACCAGGACGCCGTCCATATCGAAGATCAGAGCTTGAATTGGCATGTTAGAGAAATGTAGAAAAAGAAAACCGGCTCCGATTAAGGACTTGGCAGTCTGATCGAAGCCGGTGTTCAGGTTGCTTAGTCGGTGAGCTCGGACTCGAGCGAGAAGGAAGCCAGACCGAAAGGCTTCTCGCTGCCGTGGACGATGGCGTTTCTGCCACCGTAGAACACGCCTTCCCCGGTGCCGACCAGGCATCCGAAAGGAACGCCCATGGTCATGGCGAAGAAGCTGGGAATGATGTGCTCGTGACCACCAATCTGGTCAGCGAAGTTCTGGGTGTACTCGATAGAGCGGGACGAAGCGCGTCTCGTGATTGCCACGGGAACGCCCACGACTGTTCCTGCTCCGATTGCCAGGGCCTTGACCGGGAACATGGCGGTGTTTTTGGCCATGGTAGCTGCGTCGTCGGCGAAGGCGGGAGCCGTCATACTAACTGTTAATGCGATTGCCGCGACAAGCGACGATAGCGATTTTTGCACTTAAGTTTCCTCCCCTAGAAACATTCTATAAACTAGCGTCCATAGTAAGCGTAAGCCAGCGTTATAATAACACCGAAATAGTGGATTGTGTCCCATCCGTTTGTATAAAATCTGTGGTGTGAAGAATGGAAACTACCATAGAAAAGGATTCGGGCTCAAAGACGAAGTGGAGCCGGACCTCGTTGCGGCCTATGAGTCAAATCTAATCGCCAGGCTCAAAGAAGAAGGCAATAGTCTGACACGCAACGGCATCACCATCAGGCTGGCTGATGCTTTCGGCTTCTGCTGGGGAGTCGATCGGGCAGTCTCCATGGCGTACGAGACCCGGCGTCATTTCCCGGAGCGTCGTATCTGGATAACCAACGAGATCATTCATAACCCCCTGGTCAACTCCCATCTGGCGGGCATGGATATAGATTTTCTGCCGGTCACTGAATCGGGAGGCAAAGATCTTTCCGGAGTGAACCCCGGTGACGTAGTCATAGTCCCCGCCTTCGGGGCTTCTGTTGAGGAGATGCGTATCCTCGAGTCTCTGGATTGCGAGATAGTCGATACCACCTGTCCCTGGGTGTCAAGGGTCTGGAACCGGGTGATCAAGTACGGGGATGGTCGATTCACTGCCATCATCCATGGCAAATACGATCATGAGGAGACCATTGCCACCAGCTCCAGAGCGATGACCTATCTGATCGTCCAGAATCTCTCGGAGGCTCAGTGGGTATGCCGATTTATTCTGGAAGGAGGCTCCCGGGAGGAGTTTCTCGCCAAGTTCGCCAAAGCGACCTCTACTGGATTCGACCCAGATCGGGATCTGGAGCGGGTCGGGATCGCCAATCAGACCACTATGCTCAAGGGCGAGACCGAGCAAATCGGCAAGCTTTTCGAGAAGACCATGCTGAGCAAGTTCGGACCCGGCAAGCTCGACGATCATTTCCTCTCTCCCGGCGACACTATCTGCGATGCCACCCAGGAAAGGCAGGACGCCATGCTGACCCTGGTGGAGGAGCCGCTGGATCTGATGATCGTAATCGGCGGATTCAATTCGTCCAATACCGGACACCTCCGCGAGATCGCCGAGACCAGGGGCATTCCCGCCTACCATATCGATGGACCGGATTGCATCGTTTCGCCTGAAGAGATCATGCACAAGCCCCATAACGCACAAACAGCCGTCAGCAGTCGCGAATGGCTGCCTCCGGCCGACGTCGTTATCGGTATTACAGCCGGTGCGTCGACTCCGAACCAGGTAGTCGCCGAAGTGATCGAGAAGTTGTTTGCCCTTCGTCTGCCTACAGACCTCCGGCCATGACTACTTCGCTTCAGGAGAGCACCATTCTCAAAGCCTTTCGCCGGGAGCCGACCGAACGCACTCCGGTGTGGCTGATGCGCCAGGCCGGCCGCTATCAGAAGGAATACAGGGAGATCAGGGAGAAAGTCGATTTTCTTACTCTCTGCAAAACCCCTGAGCTGGCAAGCGAAGTCACCGTCATGGCTGTCAGGCAGCTTGATGTGGACGCAGCGATTATTTTTGCCGATATTCTTCTGCCCATGGAGAGCTTCGATCTCGGGCTTCGTTTCGAGAAAGGCGACGGTCCGGTAATCGAGAGACCGATTGCTTCGGTGGCGGATGTAGAGCGCCTGCCCGACCCCGATGCCGCTGCGGATCTCGATTATGTCTGTCAGTCCATAAAACTCACGTGCAAGGAGCTGGGTGGGTCGGTGCCGCTTATCGGCTTTGCCGGAGCGCCATTCACTGTAGCCTCTTATGCCATCGAAGGCGGCTCTTCGCGGTCATTCGAGAAGACCAAGGCATTCATGTATTCACAGCCAGACGCGTGGCGGCTGTTCATGAACAAACTGGTTGCTTTCACTTCTGACTATCTCAAGGCTCAGATCGCCGCCGGAGCAGCGGCAGTGCAAATCTTCGACAGCTGGGTCGGATGTCTCTCGCCCCTGGATTTCGAAGTCTATGTGGAGCCTTATCTAAAGCGTCTGATCAGTACTATAGATGGTGCGGTGCCGGTGATTTATTTCAGCACCACCAGTGCCGGCCTGCTTCCTTGCATCAGCCGTCTGGGCGCCGATGTCATCGGGGTCGACTGGCGAGTTCCCCTCGATGATGCCTGGCAGACTATCGGATTCGACCATTCCATCCAGGGTAATCTCGATCCTATGATTCTCCTCTCGGACAGGAGCACCATCCTTCGTCATCTCGAGGATATTCTCTGGAAGGCGGATCGGAGACCCGGTCATGTTTTCAACCTCGGTCATGGAATCCTTCCGGCGACACCAGTGGATAATGTCAAATACCTGGTGGAGACGGTTCGCGAGCTCTCCGACAGGCGCTGATGGCAGATCCCGGGAGAAAGGTGGCAGTGCTGGGTGCCGGAATCACCGGCCTGGCAGCGGCGCACCGGCTTCTTTCCTTGACCGATAGTGTCGAGCTTTCCGTTTTCGAGTCGAGCGATCGGGCAGGCGGTGTCATCGATACTTTCAAAGACGAGAGCGGCACTGTCTATGAAGGTGGACCGGACTCTTTTTTCAATGCCAAGCCGGAGGCCCTGGCGCTCTGCCGGGAACTCGGTCTCGAATCGGAGATAATCGGACTGAGCGAAGCCAACCGGCGCTCTCTGGTGGCTCATCACGGCAGGCTCCACCCCCTTCCGGAAGGCTTCGTCATGCTGGCGCCTTCTCGAATCGGGCCTTATCTGGATACACCCCTGATCTCGCTTCTAGGTAAGGCCCGTTGCTTGATGGAGCTCGCTCTTCCCCGGCGTTTGACTCCGGGTGACGAGAGCGTCTCTGACTTTGTAGTGCGACGTTTCGGAAGAGAGATGCTGGCCAATGTCGTGGAGCCCATGGTCGGTGGCATCTATGTTGGTGACGTGGAACGCCTCAGCGCCCGGGCAGCGATCCCGCAGTTTGTCGAAATGGAGAGGGAGAATGGCAGTGTCATCCGTTCGTTGATGAGAAGCCGCAGCAACGGCAGTACTGCCGGGGCGCGTTACGGACTGTTCTCTTCTCTTGCAGGTGGCATGGGACGGCTGGTGGAGAAGCTGGTGGAGACAATCGGGAGCGAGCGAATTTCCTTCGGAACTCAGATAGGCACCATCTCTCGTCCGGGCCGCCGCTGGAGTCTCCTGAGCTCGGGAGGTGTCGAGCTAGGCAGTTTCGATGCTGTGATCGGTTGTCTTCCTGCTTACGCCTCGGTCTCTCTGCTCGAAGGCGCAGCCGGTTGCGAGACGAGGGATCTTGTCGAAGCCCTGAGCGAGATCGAGGCGGCCAGCTCGGTGGTGGTCAATCTGGTCTTTCCTGCCGGCTCGTTGGCCGCCGGGATCGATGGTTTCGGCTTTGTAATCCCGCAAAAGGAAGTGCGCTCGATAATCGCCTGCAGTTTCATCAGCAACAAATTTCCGGAGCGATACGGGAAAGACGTTCATGTGTTGAGGGCTTTTCTCGGCGGCGTTCGCAACGAGGCGGTAGTGGAGAAGAGCGACGATGATCTGGTGGCTCTGGCTCTCGGCGATTTGAAGGATTATCTGGGCATTAACGAGTCTCCCCGGATTTCCTGGGTGAGGCGTTACAGGAAGTCCATGCCGCAATACCTGGTCGGGCACCAGGAAAGAGTGGAGCGGATCGATCGGGCTCTTACGGAGCTTCCCGGATTGTTTCTGGCGGGCAACTCCTACCGTGGCGTCGGTATTTCGGATTGTGTCAGAAGCGGCGAGGCGGCTGCCCTGGAAGCAAGCCGGTATATACAGAAGCAATGCGATTGAGTTAGATTAGACAGAGGCGACCGGAAGAAATCAAATGGCGAAGGGTGAGAAAAGCAAATCCGGAGGCGGCACCAGCAGTCGCAAGAGCGGACCGTTCGCCAAGGCTTCGGGTGGTCCTGTACTGGCCGTCATCGATATGGGGACCAATTCCTTTCATATGATCATCTGCCGGGCTCGGGCGAGCCGGGACGGTTTCGATGTGATCTCGCGGGTACGGGATGCCACTCCATTTTTTCGCAAGTCTCTGGTCAATCATTTCATCGACGACGAAGCCCAGGATGCCGCTGTCGCCATTCTGGCCAATATGCTCAATCATGCCGACGCCCGGGACGCTTCCACGGTGGTGGCGGTGGCCACATCGGCGGTGAGGGAGTCGCGCAATGGTCAGGACTCCCTCAAACTCATTCGTGCCGAGCTCAATCTCAATGTCCGAACCCTCTCGGGAAAAGAGGAAGCGCGACTGATTTATCTCGGGGTCCTCTTCAGCATGCCTGATCTGAGCGGGCGCTTCGCCATCGTTGATATCGGCGGCGGTAGCACAGAGATCATTGCTGCCGATCGCAAGACCTGCTATTTCGCCGAATCATACAAGCTCGGCGCCGCTCGTCTCACTCAGCGATTCTTCCGTAAGACCGGACCGACCCCGGAGTCCATCGAGGAGCTGCATGACGAGGTGCGGGGTGAGCTCCGTCCGGCCGCCGCTGCGGTCATGGCTGCAGGCGGATTCAAACAGCTGATCGGCACTTCCGGAACCATTCAGGCTCTCGCCAAGCTGGATCGTGTTCAGATGGGCAAGCCCAACCAGTCCCTGCAGGGCTGGAAAATTCCTTTCTCCCGCCTCACCGAGTTGGTCTCTTATATCGAGACCCAGACTCTCTCTGGCGGCAAAATCAAAGGGGTAAGCAGCGACCGGAGCGAGACGATTCTGGCTGGAGCCATAGTGCTTCTCGAGACCATGCGTTCTCTCAATGCCGACTCGATAACCGTCTGTACAGCCGCCCTCCGGGAAGGCGTGGTAGTGGATCGCTTCTTGCAGACCGGCTGGCTCAAAGGGGTCCTGGATGATCATCGTGATCCGCGCTCGGAAAGCGTCTATACGCTGCTTGATAAGTATGGCGCCGGCTACCGGCATGCCGAGCATGTCGCTTATCTGGCCTCGATCATTTTCGAGCAGACCCGGGGCGTCCTTCACGACTATACCGACGAGGAGGCTCATCTTCTCTGGGCTGCCGCCATGCTCCACGATATAGGCACCCATATCGGGCGTAAAGGTCATCACAAGCATTCTCACTATCTCATTCGCAATGGCGGTCTGCTCGGACATTCCGAGGAGGAGGTGGCGATCATCGCTTCGGTGGCTCGTTATCACAGGGGATCCGAGCCGAAGGACACCCATGAAGCCTGGATCGGTCTCAATGATTCAGCCCGCCCCCTGGTGGAGGACCTTTCCGCGATTCTGCGTATTGCCGAGGCTCTGGACCGAAGCCACCGCCAGGTAATCGAGAACGTCAAAGTAACCATGAGCGCCCTGGATAAAAAAGGGCGACGTCCCCAGACCATCAGTCTGGTGCCTACGGTGGCGGAAGGCGAGGATTGCATGGCCGAGGCCTGGGCACTGTCCGAGAAGAAAGCCTATTTCGAGAAGTGCTTCGAGGTTCGTCTCGAGCTCCTGGTGGAGGCCTCCTCCGCACTTGCCCAGTTCTAGCAGGGCACCATAAACGGTGCCGGCTATTCGTGCTTCTCTGCCTGCGGCTCCGGTTTGTTCTCTGTGGCGGGTTTCTGTTCCTGTTCTTGTTCTTGTTCTTGTTTCTGGTCGGCTGTCTCGCCGGCGTCGGACATCTGTCGTTCGGCGGCGAAGCGCACTATGTCTCCGACGTTTCGCTTCTCGAGAAGAAGCCGCTCCGGTACTGAGAAGCCGAGCTCTTTATCCAGGGCGGCTTTGATCTTGTCCCGGTTGTCGGTTGTCACCCCGATCATAAATAAGTTCGAGCTGATCAGTACCCGGTCGGAAGAGCAGGATAGCTCTTTCATGAGGACCCGCCGGACCTGACCGAAGGCACGGACCATCGAGTCGCGCTCCGGGTCCGGACCGGCCTGCTTCTTGCAGGCCGGAAGGTTGAGACTGAAGATGACTGCCGTGACCAGGAGCAGAATCGGTCTTATCTTGTTCGACATAGCTTCATACTAACTTATTGCAAGAACGGCGGATTTCTGATTTCATTACATTCGACTCAATAGAATACCGGAGATCAGTAATGCGAAATATCGGAACCATCCTCGTCGCCCTCGCCATTCTTGCGGTGACAGCACAGTCTCCGGCCCGAGCCGAAGATTCGGCGGTGAAGAAAGCCGGCAATGCCATCGCCTGGCCTTTCAAAAAACTCGGTCAGGGCGTGAAAGCTGCCGGCAACGGTGTCAAGAAAGTCTTTACCCGGGGCAAATAGAGAGTCTCGCCATAGCGGTCTTATTGCAGGTCGGCTTCCCTTGTGGAGGCCACCTGCTTTTGCATGCGCTCGGCCATTTTCTTGACGTTGCCCAGGCGCTTCTTGAGCTTGCCCGAGGTGACCGAGGTCATGACACCCTGGGGAACCGGGAATCCCAGGTCCAGGTGAGTGGTCAGCTCCAGCACGGTGCAGGACTCCGAGGCTCCAGGAGAAAGCACCCAGCTGCCTTCCATGGATTTGAAGCGGTCCGAGGAAATGAGTTTGTAATCGATTCGTTTGAGGGGCACTTCGGAGTTGTGCATCTGGCAGACGGCAGTGCCGATCACCGGTATGAGCTTGAACTTCTGCTCCAGGCGGCAGTGATTCTCGTGGCTCTCGAGAATCTTGCTGTACTCGATGTCCGGGTCTTTTTGCCGTTCTTCGTGGACGGTCTGCCAGACGATCTCCGCCGGGGCATTGATCAGAGTGCGGCCGGTGATAAAGGTCTTGTCCCCGTCCCGCTTCTCGGTGATTATCTCGACGTTTTCTTTCTTCGCTTCTTTGCGAGCTTCAGCGGGAAGCCCGCAGAGCGTCGCGACCATGGTTATGGTTGCGCATGCGGTGACTCCGCGGAGGAAGTGTCTTTGTTTCCACATCTATAGCACCATTCTAACTTCGGATATATTCAAAAACAAGAGCTCAAACGCCGATGGGAATGAATCTGGGAACCAGACGACGCCAGCCCATATTCTCGGCATATTGCTTATACGGTTCGCCCAGAGCCTCGATGAGCAGCTCTTCTTCGTACTTGGCCCGACGCAACCAGAGCGGTGCCACCATGAGCACGGTGAAAAGAGCACAGAATATCGAGGTGCAGGCCAGGGATGCACCCAGAAGGCACTGGATGATCCCGGAATAAGCCGGATGCATCACGAAGGCCAGGAGCCCGGTATCCCGGACCGTATGGTTCTCCATCACCTCGGCATCGGTGGAGAAGAACTCACCCAGGGAGTACCAGCCGCCGATCATGAAAATCAGACCGCTAATGAATATGGCGATACCGAGCCAGGAGACGATCAGGGCTGCGCCGGCGGGATCGCCTCCGGAGCTGAGAGTGACGAAGGGGGTGAGACCGCTGATTTGCGGAAAGAGCCCGTTATAAGCCAGCCCGCTGAAGACGATGAGGAAGATTGTGAAGACCGAGACGAGCTGGGGCGCTCTCTGAATGAGGAACTTCTGCTCGTACTTCACGCCCTTGCCTCGGCGGCAGAATCCCTTGAACAGGACCGGAGCCGCCAGCATCGCCCCGATTGCGAAAAGGACGACCAGTACCAGGGTTGGCAGATTCAGGTGAATCAATCTTGTATCTCCTTATTGATAGTTTGCGAGACTTGCTTGTCCTTGATGTCTTTCACGTCACCTTTCATGGTGAAAAGCTTGTCCGAGAGGACCTGGTTGGTGGCCAGCTTCTCCCAGGTGGCGAAGGAATGGAGGCTGCCCTCGTCGTTGTAATCCCACCATTTCACGGGCAGCAGGGTACCGGAATCCACCGCCACTCTCTTCCAGAGCTTGCCGCTCCTGTGCAGGTCGAGGATATGGACCGAGCTCGAGCCCGCTCCCAGATCGATCGGATTCTTCGTGACATGGGTTTTAACGCCCTGCTTGACGAAAGTGCGCAGGGCCCGGGCAAGGGACTTGAGGTCGCACTGGACCATGGGATGTCCGTTGGCGGAGCGCAGAAGACCCGATTCAGGATCGAGTTCCACGACGAATAGCTTCAAACCGCCACCCAGATGGGCTTTGACCTTGCCGTTGCTACCAAGAATGGCGACGGCTCCTTTCTTATAGGGTCCTTTTTCTTCCAGTCTGATCAGACCGGGCTGTTTGTAGTAGAAATCGCCTTTCTCGACAACGGTCTTTTTGTCTTTGAAGACTCGCATTGTGTAGTTGAAGGAATAGCTGTCCATATCGTCGGCAGCCTTGTTCATGCGCTCGATGAATGCCCTGCCGTCTACTTTGTCGGCGCTCTTCGATTCGGCAATCCGTGCCAGATTGAGGGCTACGGCCGTGCTGTCTTCCCTGGCCGACACGGGCAGGCAATGGCAGAGACAGGCAAACAGCGCAGTAGCCAGGATGGTCGCTTTCACTCCAATCATAGGCTGTGTGCACCTGTCAGCTTTCTGGGCTCGGGAAGTTGCCATAATCCGTAGATCGCCTCCAGTAATTTTTCTACTTGCTCGGGCATCTCATTAGGAGGATCTACATTAAGTGTATCTATTGTTCGTTTGATCCAGATTGCATGCCTGGTGTTCGGTCGGGCATGCAGTTTCAACCAGGCCAGTCCCTCTTCCATGTCGATCCGGCAATCCTGGGGGTTGGCCTCGAAATAGCGCTCGAAGAAAGGATAGGAGTGCCGGGCATAGGTTGTGGCTGCCAGCTCGGCGGTGACGATGGCGAATATGCCGTCTTTCAGGTCCCCTGTCTTGCAGTAGCGGGTCATCAGGCTGGTGAGATGGGTAGTGCTCTCCTCCGGTATCGTCTCGAGAAGCTCTTCCCGCTCGAGCCCGGCAAGCTGGCACTGCTTGAGATAGAGCCCCTGATAGTAGAGATCGCCGTCGCTGAGATGATCGAATAGCTGGCGGGTCTGAACCATCTCTTCGGGGAGCTTGTCCCGGACAGCCTGAACATTGGCCGGCAGGTCCGAGATGAAAGGCCAGAGGGTGAGACAGAGCTTGCGACCTGTGGATAGAGTTTCGGCGCTTTGCTCGAGATTGACTATGAAAGGGCTCCTGGCGCAGCCAGCGTTGAGCTTGTCGAGTAAGTCCGCCAGCCAGGGGCACATTCGGGGGTTCGATGACATTGAGATAGGTTAAGCAGTCAAGGGCTATGAAGCATCTAGGTTACTACGATTTCTAAAAGTCTTGATTTTTAAGCGCTAATATTATTCAACATTCGTTAAGTGTTCTTTAGACCGACCTCTTGAAAGCCTGTGCCAGAAGCAGACCAGGTGCTAAACTCATCTAGACCTGTTTGAGAATTGCACTTTGAAAGATCTCGCTTCCATACCACTGCCTGAGTTGCGATCCGCTCCCAGACATGTGAAAGAGCCGGAGATTCTATGGCACCGGGCCGATGACGGAGTGCAGCTGGGCTGCCGGATCTGGCGGGGTCAGAGTGGCGCCCCGGTGGTTCTGTACCTTCATGGAATCGAGGGTCACAGCCAGTGGTTCGAGAACTCCGCCAGCGCCCTCAACGAGAAGGGTGTCACCGTCTATGCCCCGGATCGCCGCGGAGCCGGAATGAATCCCCGGGACCGGGGTCACCTGGGCAGCTATAAGACATATCTCGCAGACATATACAAGCTTCTGGGTCTGATCAGCGTGGACCATCCCGGTCATGCCGTGGTGGTCTGGGGGCATTGCTGGGGGGCCAAGGCCGCCGCCCTCGTTTGCCGGAATGCGGACGAGAAGACCAGGCTCAAAGAAGACGGCGTTGCCCAGGGCTATCCGGTATCCGGATTGGTTTTGAGCTGTCCGGCGATCTACACGAAAGTGGACTTCGATATGAAGACCAAGCTCACCATAGCTTTCAACCATTTCATGGGGGATCGCCGGGCTCTGAGAAAATTCGATATTCCCGTCAAATCAACTATGTTTACGGACAATCCTACTTATCTCGGTTATATCGAGAAAGATCCCATGCGGATCCGGGAGGCTACCTCCACGTTTTTTTTCGAGAGTTTCATGCTCTCCCAGTTGAGCCAGAAGGCCGCCAGCAAAATCAGTCTGCCCACCCTGATTCTCCAGGGCGGCTCGGACCAGATCGTCGACATCCCGAAAGTCGAGGCCTGGCTTTCTCGTACCAGTTCCGCCGACAAGTCGATGCGCATCTTTCCGGAGGCCCATCATTCAATCGAGTTCGATGAGACCTGGTTCAAGGAATACATACATCTCGTTTCTGGTTGGATTCAAGCCCGATCCCCGGTAATTGTTTGAGTTCGAGTGTGACCCATGAGAATCAGCAACTTAGAAGTCGCGGCAATCACTTTGCCATTTCGTCTGTCCTTTGGGCATTCCCTGGCCTCGCGCAATAATTCTCAGAATGTCCTGGTGAAAGCAGAGGTGGTGGACGAGGCCGGCAATACTTATGTCGGCTATGGCGAGAGCGTCCCCAGGGACTATGTCACCGGTGAAACTGTGGATGGTGCTCTGCGAGCAATTCGCGAGGACTATATCCCGAGGCTCCTGGGCAAAGAGTTCGAGACACCCCTGGCAGTGCTCGTCTTCCTGGCCAATACTTTCGAGGAGCTCGGTCTCAAGCGTCTTCCCCGCGGGGCCTCCTGGTGTGCCGTGGAGATGGCGGTCATGGATGCCGTTGCCCGGGCCAATTATCTCAGTTTCGCTTCCCTGCTCTCGATCTGGGACGTTACCCGCAATCGAAGCGACGCCGGAACCACTGCCTCGATTCAGCGCTCCGTCCAGTACGGCGGTGTGATTCCTTTCGGCGGCACCATCACCTGGGCAGGCATTCTGCTTTTCTTCAAGTATTTCGGTTTTCCCACAGTAAAGATGAAAGTCGGTCGTGACTGGGAGAAAGATGAGTTCAAACTGAAGATGGCTCGCTCCATCCTCGGTAGCGACGTCGTATTGCGGGTGGATGCCAATTGCGCCTGGACCGTTGATGAGACCCTTTACTTCGCCGAGAAGATGAGGCGTTTCAAAGTCTCTTCCATCGAGCAGCCGGTGGAGCCCGAGAATATCGAAGGGATGAAACGCCTTGCGGCGGAGCTGCCGGAGACCCTGGTCGCCGACGAGTCGCTCTGTACCGTCGAGCAGGCTCGCCTGCTCATCAACGAGAGAGCCTGTGATGCGTTCAATATCCGGCTCTCGAAGGTGGGCGGGGCGCTGATCGCTTGCGAGATAGCCGACATGGCCCACGCCAGTGGTGTCGGGGTGATGCTCGGTGCCCAGGTCGGCGAGTCGGCTCTCCTGAGCTCCGCCGGACGAAGCTGGGCTGCTGTCAAAGGACCCTTCGATAATTGCGAGGGATCTTTCAATCGTTTCCTTCTCCGTCATGACCTGACGCGCCAGGATGTTACTTTCAGACGAGGAGGCAGCGCGCCGGTCTTGAGCGGTTACGGGCTCGGCGTCGAAGTGGACGACAAGCTCCTCGATCGTTGCATAACCAGTCGGGAGCCTCGCCAGCGTAGCACTCTGGTAGGCGGCTCGGTATGAGCGAGAGCAGGGGAAGAGACTTGAATCTGAGCAATCTGGATATAACCATCGGTCAGGCGATTCGCAAGCATACTCACGTACGCCGCTTCTACAACGCTCTCAAGAACCCGGGCGAGGTCCAGAGAGCTATGCTCAAGCGGATAATCGCTCGCAATGTCGAGACGAGATTCGGCGACGACCACGATTTCGCTTCGATAGATTCTTATGAGAGCTACCGCCGGCGCGTGCCGGCCATGGATTATGAGTACTTCCGCCCCTATATCGAGCGGAGCACCAGGGGAGAGGTCCGGCAACTGACCGTCGAGAACCCTTTCATGTATGCCACTACTAGCGGCACCACTGCCAAGCCCAAGTTCGTGCCGATCACGCCTGAGCACCTCCGGGACTATACGCACGCTTTCCAGATCCACAACTATCATCTCATCGAGAGTTTCGAAAAGGCTGCCAGCGGTCGTTTCCTGATTATCGTCTCCAATGACGAGGAAGGCAGGGTCGAATCGGGGTTGCCTTACGGCGCGGTTTCGGGAATGCTCAACCGCAAGCAGCCCGCCATCATTCGTCGGCACTTCGCCATGCCCTTCGAGATCTGCAAAATCAAGGACGTGGACCGCAAGTATTACATGATGCTGCGCACGGCCCTGGTCGAGAATGTCACGGCGATTCTCGGATGCAACCCGTCGAGCCTGCTTCTCCTTGCCGATCAACTCCGGGAGCACGGCGAGGCGTTGATCGAGGATCTGGGAAGGGGCACCATCAACCAGGCTTATCTGCCGGGCGGGGAGCTCGACCGGGCTTTCGATTATTGCCTGAAGCCTGCGCCGGAGCGCGCCCGCGAGCTAGAGCGGATTTTGAGGATGGATGGCCAGCTCCTGCCCAGGCGAGTATGGCCGGAGCTCTCGGTGATCTCCTGTTGGAAAGGCGGACCCATGTCTTTCTATCTGGAGCGCCTTCCCGAGTTTTACGGGGCCATTCCGGTCAGAGATTTCGGCTATATGGCCTCCGAGGGCCGGGGCTCGATTCCTATAAGCGATGGTGGCGCAGGTGGTGTGCTGGCGGTGACCAGTCATTTCTTCGAGTTCGTGGCGGAGGACGACATTGACTCCGAGAATCCTCGCTTCCTGCTGGCGGACGAGTTGAGAAGGGGCGGGCGCTACTACATCTTCTTCACCACTTCCGGCGGGCTCTACCGTTACAACATAAACGATCTGGTTGAGGTGGTCGACTATCTCGACAATACTCCGATCATCGAGTTCCGCCGTAAAGGTCTCGGGGTGAGCTCGATCACCGGCGAGAAGGTCACCGAAGAGCAGATTCTAGCCGCCGTGCGTTCCTCTTCTGCCGAACTCGACGGAGACGGAGTCGCCCACTTCACCGCCGAGGTGAGACTCGGCTATCCGCCGTATTATGTCTGCTATGCCGAATTCGGCAATCTCGGTCACGAGCTGGAAGAAGCCGTCAGTTGCCGTTTCGAGGACGAGTTCGACCGTAGCTTGCGAGAGCAGAATCCGGAGTACGAGGACAAGCGAGCCAGCAAGCGTCTGGAGCGTCCCCGCCTGCATCTTCTTCCTCGTGGTACCTATACCCGCCTGCGCCAGCAACGGGTGAGCGAAGGGGCACCGGAGGCCCAGGTGAAGATTCCGCTTTTGACCAGTCATGATGTATTCAAAAAGCGGCTCGAGGCACTTGATCCGGATCTGGTGTCGGATCTGGTGCCCGAGCCGGTGAACATTTAGAAGGAGATTCGATACCATGGCCGATAAAGCCGAAGCTCAATCCCGATGTAATGTCGCCATCACCGGAGCCACGGGGCTGGTTGGTGCCAGTCTGGCGAAGTATCTCGCCGAGCGCGGCTATGGAGTGACGGCACTGGTGCGCAGTCGCGAGAAGGGCGAAGCTCTCCTGTCCGGCATGGGAATCAAGATCGAGACCATCCCTGATATTCAAGATGTGGAGTCCCTGAGCGAGCGGCTCCAGGATATCGACGTTCTGGTTCACGCTGCCGGCTGTGTCGATCCGTACGGGAAGAGAGAGGCGATCTTCGCTATCAATGTCGGTGGCACCAGGACCGCCCTGGCAGCTGCCGCCAAGCAAGGTGTGCAGCAGTTCATACATATAAGCAGCCTCTCCGTCATTACCGGGCAGGGCGATCAATACGATGTCGATGAGTCCGCTCCCCTCACCAGATGCGGTGAGGCCTACGCCGACTCGAAAGTCGAGGCGGAGCAGCTTGTAATGAGCGAAGCATCGGCGGGAGACATTCAGGTGACGGCCTTGAGACCGGGCTTCATCTACGGACCCGGTGAGCGGGCCTGGCTACCGCGTCTGGTCAACTCGATTTCCCGGGGCAAGGCCATGCTCATAGACGGAGGCGTCAAAGAGACCAATGTCATCTATGTGCAGAATCTCAATCGCGCGATTGAGGGTGCCATCCTCAATGAAAACGCCTACGGCAGAGTCTACAATCTCACCGATGGCGAGAAGGTGACCAAGAAAATGCTTTTCGACACCATCGCCGATTGTCTCGGTTTGCCCAGGGTGAAGAAGAAGATCCCTTCGGCAGTGGCAAAACCGGCTTGCGAGATCATATCGACCATCGCGCCATTTCTTGGTCCCGACAAGCAGAAAGAGCTGGCCCGATTCTCGCGAGCTGCCTTTCGTCTTGCCGGAGTCAATCAGGGATTCTCCATCGCAAGGGCTGAAAAGGATCTCGGCTATGTCAATCGGATACCCTTCAGTGAAGGAATGAAAGAGACGCTCAGCAAGGAGGGACAATGGGTAACAACGGATGCAAAACCGGCGGTGTCGCGAGCATAGAGAAAGGTCGTTTCTATCAGAGCTTCGTAACTGATTATTGTCACAGGCATGCCCACCCGGTCAATGCTATCCTCCATATCGTCGGCGTTCCCGCCGCTTTTGCAGGCTTCTTCTATTTCTTTTCCGGTCGGGACCGTCTCAAGGGAGGCGGACTTATCTTTCTCGGCTATCTGCTCCAGTATCTGGGTCATCGGGCTCAGGGCAACGAGGTCGGTGAAGTGACCCTGGCCAGGTCCGTCTATCGGCGGGTGAAGAAACTGGCGGGCAAATGAGCGCAGAGCCGATCACGGTCCTGGTGGACGGCGCCACCGGCTATCTTGGCAGTCATCTCGCTGCGGCTCTTTGCCGCCGAGAGGGTTTCAGGGTACGCTGCCTGGTTCGAGAAAAAGCCAACCCCGCTGATATCGCCTTTCTCGAGAGCCTGCCGGTGGAGGTCGTCAAAGCCGATATTCCGCCGCGATCCGAAGACGCCGAGAAGCTGGGAGCGATTTTCGAAGGGGTCGGAGCGATCGTGCATCTGATCGGCAGTATAGCCCCCGGGCGCAACCAGAGCTTCGAGGCTCTGCACCAGGGGATCACCAATTTGATGATCAATTATGCCCGACACTATGCGATACCGAAAATGGTGCTCGTCACTGCCTGTGGTACCAGGGCCGATTCACCTTCCGCATATCACCGGACCAAGTGGCTGGCCGAGGAGGCGCTCCGGGGGTCCGGTCTGAGCCATGCCATCCTGAGACCGTCACTGATAGTCGGGCGCCAGGTCGGCAATCGCGATAGCAAGCTGGTGAAGCGGCTCCTGGAGCTGATCCGGAAAAGACCGGCGGTGCCTCTGGTGGAAGGTGGCGCGGCAAAAATCCAGCCGGTTTTCATTGCCGATCTGGTGGAGGCTATCATCGCCTGTGTCGAGACGGACAGGCAGGGCACCTTCGAGATCGGGGGCGGCGAGATAATTGCCATGAGGGACCTGGTGGACCGACTGGGAGCGCTTCTTGAAATCAAGGCAAGGGTGGTGAAACTGGCCAGACCGGTGGCCATGCTTGTGGCGAAGGCTATGGAGGTTTTTCAAGAGGTTCCGACATTAAGTAAGGACCAGGTGATACTTTCACTGTCGGACAACATATGCCAGACTAATAGCCTCGCGGACCTCATTGGTCGCGAGCCCACCCCGCTGGCCGACGCTCTCTCTACCTACCGATCGGCTCTTGAAGGAAGGCGACTCGATGTCAACGGAAAGTGAAGCCGGCAGGAAGGTTCTGGTAACTGGAGCAAGCGGCTTCATTGGCACCAATCTGGTTCGCCGCCTGGTTGACAAAGGTTTCCGGGTCCGCACTTTCGGGCGCTCCGGCAATCCCCCGAAGGGTCTCCGGGATCTGGACATCGAGCATATGAGCGGCGATGTCACGAACAAAGATGCGGTGGAAGAGGCTGTAAAGGATATCGAGATCGTATTTCATCTTGCCGGTCTCGTGTCTTATAAAAGCAAGGACGAGCAGCGCCAGATAGCAGTCAATGTTTTCGGCACCAAAAATATCATGGAGGCGGCTCTCCGGCATGGTGTGAAGCGGGTCATCCATACCAGCTCGATTGCTGCCATGGGCGTGCCGGAGCCCGGAAAGGTCGCAGACGAGACGATCCAGTACAACCTCGGGGGTAGAGGCCTCAATTACTGCGATTCGAAGTATGCTGCCGAGCTCGAAGTGCTCAATGCCTGGAAGAAAGGCCTTCCCGCTCTCATTCTCAGTCCCGGGATCACCCTCGGGGAGGGCGATACCCATGCTCACCACCATGCCATCGTCCGATCCATGGCGAAGCGCTCTTTGATTTTCGTGCCTCCGGGGGGAGTCACATTTTCGGATATCAACGATGTCGTGGACGCTCACCTGGCAGCCATCGAGAAAGGGCGCACCGGCGAGCGTTACTGCCTGGTGAGCGCCAATCTCACTTTCGCCGACGCGGCCAGGATCTTCGCCCGGGTCAGCGGCGTGAAAGCCAATATAGTCACGGTTCCGGGCTCTGTTCTGCTGACGCTCAGCAAAATTGCCGAGAAGGCCGGGCGTATCTTCCGCCGGGAGTTTCCCCTTTCAAGCCAGCAGGCCTGGCTCTCCCAGCACAACATCTTCTTCAGCTCGGCAAAGGCGGAGGAGGAGCTCGATTTCAAGCCCACTGATTTCGAGAGCACAGTCAAGAGAACGTCCGATTATTATCTAGCCCGGTAACATTGGAGAAACCCGAGTTAGAGTGCCGACCAAGAGGGTACAATGAAGCTAGCCGGCGTCGATAAAAACAGTATCCCTAAAGCTTCAGGAAGGTAGACGCTTTGGTTAGTAGTGTAGCT
>JAGQHH010000181.1 GCA_020431945.1 Cyanobacteria bacterium HKST-UBA02
CACGCAAGAGCGCTAAAGTAAGCCAGCAGCTCGGTTCCACTAATGTCATCCAGTATAGATATCGACTTTGAAACTCGCGTCCAATCGCTAGCCGAAACCTGCGGTCTCGGAAAGAACTTGGTGTCTGTGACCAGCCTGTGCGCTATAAGGATCGAAGAGATTGAACGAGCGGTCATCTTCTACCACGGCATCTGGAGTGGTCCATCAGTCGCCGTCTTTCGACTGCTCTGCACAACAATAGCCGAGTCGGAGAAGCCAGTGCCGGTGATGGTGGTGAATGCCGACGAGTTATCTGATGCCAAACCAGAGCTTCACCAGATAGCCGCTGACTTCTTCGGACCCTCAATAGGAGCATGGGGAGAAACATGCTGGATTCGCACCGGTCAAATTATTGGGCGAGACGTTTTGTGGTGGAAAAATGGTGACAGGGCCCAGCAGCATACGCTAGCAAGACATTACCACCGAAGGGTCCAGGCTTCAGACACCGAAACACGAGAACTAATCAGGAGACGTATCAACGAGCTTTGAATCGATACTACTTCAACAGCATCATCTGTACGGTGATCAGCCGGTGATTCACGCTCTCATACTTCTGCTGGCATGCCGAAAGGTTCGCATGCAGCTGATCTATGGCACGCTTCAACTCGAACATCCGCTTCGACAGAGCATCGCTCTCTCGCAAAAGTGCCTTCTCCTGGTCAACTAGCTCGAAGCGCCGCTCCCTCTCCTCGCGCCACCGCTGATCGTCGGTCGGAGTGTCGGCGTAGCTTCGACCGAGACTCACCCCCGCCAGGGCGACGAGCAATAACAATAAAGAAGTCGTCGCTCTATTCCGTCTCACAGCACTTCAAACTCCAGAGCCGGCTTCTCCAGAACCTGAGGGCGCGGAAGCCTCATCGGCTTGATCGGCTTGCCGGTGACGGGCACGTCGTCGCCTACTTCTTCGAGCTTCAGCTTGTTGAACCACGATGAGCCACCGCCAGCCAGCATGCAACCCACCTTAAAACAAAATGCATTGTCCGGCACCTCGAGCACCACAGCATATTGCTTCCAGTCGCTGCTTCCATTGATCGGTCTGTCTTCCATATTGTCGAAGGCAAGCACCTGCCCGCCGCCGTCGACTCGCATCCACAGACCCGCCCAATCCTTCACATCCCTGGTCTTCGCGTATCCACTGAAGCGCAGTTTCTTTCCCCGGTAATCTTTCGCCCGCACCGTCTGGTAGATGGTCGAAAAGCCATGCGGATTCTCGGTCTTGGCGGCGAGGCATCCACTGGCAGCGCCTTCCAATCCATTTGTGTCGTCCGCCCGTATCGAATAATCGACATTCGAGTGAATACCCCATCCGAAAAGTGGCATGCCGTCATCGGAATCGGCAGCATCGCTATTCTTGAACGCGAGGGTGAGTCTCTCTCGGTACCGACCCTCGACCGGATATTTCCGGTCGTCCACAGGAAGCCCTGTCGTCTTGACGGTCTTCTCAACGGTTTTCAGCGAAAGGTCCGAAACCCAGGCCTCGCCCAGTCCATGCAAGGCGCAGCCGATCATGACTGCGCCGGCGTCCATCGGCACGTCGAGAACGATCGAGCACTCTTTCCACTTTTCGGTTCGCTCGATCCGGCGATTCTCCATATTGTCGAAGGCCACGCCGGCACCATCGGGATCTTCGACCGTCATCCACAGTCCCGACCAGGAATCGACACCGGAAGCCTTGACGTAGCCTGTGAGTTGCAGTCGTTTTCCCCTGTAGGCAGTCGCATCGAATTGCTGGTAGATGCCTACAACAGCATCACTCTTTGCATTCCTGGTCGATGTGATGTGAACAGACGGTCTGCCATCATGCCTGGTGCCTTCGTCGAGACCGACCCCGAACTTACCGACCGGACCCCAGTTCGACCAGCCTTTCAGATGCGATCCCTGCCAGCTCGGCCGACATGTGCCCGGTCCGGGCGAAGTAAAAAGTACAGCCGCCGCGATCGACACGACCAGGAGAATCACGGTCTGTAAACGCCATTCCGGCCTGTTGCTCAACGGGCTCTCCCTGGGACTGTCATCTCAAGAACCAACCTGGAAGTTTATCAGATTTCGGCAGCCACAAGGCCTGGGGCTCGTTTTAACATATGTAGGGGCGGATGTAGCCGCGGCGGCAGTGTTGCAGGTAATATACTAGGGCACAGCAAGCCAGTAATACATCGCAATGACGACAATCAATTTCCGTACAGCACAGTTTTTGACCAGCGCCCAGAGCATTGAGCAATGCCCTCCGGAACGAGGCATCGAAGTCGCCTTTGCCGGGCGCTCCAACGCCGGCAAGTCGAGCGCGATCAACAAACTGACCCAGAACAAGAATCTCTGCCGGACCAGCAAGACCCCCGGGCGCACGCAGTTGATCAATTTCTTCAAGCTGCACGACTCGCCGGACTTGAAGCTTGTCGATCTGCCGGGCTATGGCTATGCCAAAGTTGCTCAATCAGTCAAGGAGAAATGGCAGGAGCATCTATCGCGATATCTCCATGAAAGACAATGCCTGAAGGGGCTAATTCTGCTTATGGATATTCGTCATCCGATGCAGGACTCGGACACCATGATGCTCGACTGGGCAGTACAATCGGAGATGCCTGTTCATGCCCTGCTGACCAAATGCGACAAGCTCAAAGGCGGCGCAGCGAAAGTCACTCTGCGCGAGTTCCACAAAGAGATCGAAAACGCCGGTCTGGATGGTCTGGTATCAGCGCAGCTCTTTTCTGCCCAGAGCGGAACAGGCGTCGACGAGCTGGCCAGGCTGCTCAACACCTGGCTGCAGCCGGAAAAGAATTAGCTGGTCAGAGACCGGATTGACTAATATCCACCCTGATAGGGGACGCCCTGTTGTTGCTGCTGAGGCGAGAGCTGATTCTTGAGGAAGTTTCCGAGCCCTTCCTTGATCATGCCGCCGGTGCTCTGCGGGTTCGTTCCTGTAGCCGGAGCCATCATTTGCTGCTGGCTCTGAGCCGGCGGCCCGGAAAGGAACATCTGCCCGTTCTGCACGAACACGTAGAAAGCATTGCCGGTCTGAACATTGGTCATCATGTACTGCCCCGGAGGCAGATTGACGTTCCCCAGAATAGTGGGAGCCTGCTGCTGCTGTTGCTGCTGGCCCTGGCCCCCGCCCTGCTGCTGCTGGCCCTGACCGCCATTTTGTTCTTGCTGCTGCTGCTGGCCCTGGCCTCCGC
>JAGQHH010000016.1 GCA_020431945.1 Cyanobacteria bacterium HKST-UBA02
CAGCAGAAGCGGCCAGAAGAAAATTGCTTTCCCAGTACATCGAAAAGATCGCCGGGGCGACGAAATTGACGAAGATGCCTCCAAGGGCGCCACCGGTGGCGATGCTCAGATAGAAGAGAGGCAATCGCCGGGGAGCCGGGCGGCTCATGATAATCTCGCCATGAAGGATCATGCAGGTGACGAACAAGAGAGCCAGGGTTGTAGTCACCGGGATGATAAAGTCCTCGACGAAAAACTGCCTGCTTATGAATGGTTCGGCTATCGCGAGAAAAGCGAATAGATAGGCGAAGGGGATTCGCCTGTAGGCCCCGGGACGGCTGAAAAGAATGATGAAGGACAGGAGATAGACGCCCAGGGGCATTATCCACAGGAGTGGTACCGGCGAGACATCCTGAGTGATGTGAGTGGTGAAGGACACCAGAGTCGCCGAGCCCAGGGCGGAAAGTCCGCACCACCAGGCGATAAGCGGGGCCGATACAGGTGCTTCCTTTTCCTCGGGCTCGGCAGTGGATTCTTCGCTTCTGAAAATCACCGACGAAAGATAGAGAAGCAGGATAGCGAGGAGGTAATAGATCCAGGTCCAGATCTGACAGGTCATGGAGACGGTGAGGTGGCGTTCGATCAGGAATGGGAACGCGAAAAGCGCCAGGACCGAGCCCAGGTTCGAGACGCTATAGAGCGGATAAGGATCACCATGGCCGGCTTTGCGATACCATGACTGGAGCATGACACTGATGCTCGAGAGAACCACGAAAGGAAGACCGGTATGTACGAGCAGAAGACCGAGAAGCTCCGGGGAAGGATTTTGAAAGTCATGACAGACGAAGACACTTCGGTCGGGCAAACCGGCAGAGATGACTGATACCGCAACCAGTGCTCCCCAGATCAGGGACTGTTTACTGGAAGGCAGGGAGCTGATTGCGTAAGCGATGAGATAGCCGCCTAGAAGAGCGATCTGGAAAAACATCAGGCAGGTGCTCCAGACTCCGGAGGTTCCACCGAAACCGGGGGTGAGGAGCTTGCCGGTGAGAGGCTCCAGGATGAAGAGAAGGAAAGCCCCGACTAGAACAGACAGGACGAATAGAATTCTGGATATGAGCTTGCCGGACATCCTGCAAGATTACACTATCTGGCTTTCCTGTATGATCCGGCAATAGAGATTGAGGAGCTCCATCTGCTCTATCCGTCTGCAACGAGCCCGGGCAAGACCCGGTGAGCCGACGACGATGGCGAGGAGCTGGGCTCTCGAGATGGCGACATTGAGACGATTCTTGCTGAAGATAAACTCCATTCCCCGGGGCGCGTCCTCCACCGAGCTGGCGCACATGGAAACAATTACCACCGGGGCTTCCTGTCCCTGGAATTTGTCCACAGTGCCGATTCGGAAACCTGGAAAGCGCTTTGACAGCCGGCGCACCTGCATATTGAACGGGGCGACGATGAGGATATCCTCCCTGCTCAGGGGCGCCTCTCCCTGTTCGGTTCGAAGAGTGAGAGTCAAGAGGTCCTTCAGTATAAGCCCGATAGCATCTGTCTCCTCGGGGCTGTCCTGGGAATTGCCTTCATGCTCCACCGGGTAATAGACGATTCCACTGGCTCCATTTACAAGCTCCCGGGAAGAGGTGCAGGGGTGAGGGCGCAGTCTGTCCTGATAGACCGCACCGGAGATGAAGGAGCAGACCGGGGGACTCATTCTTCTGGTGATGCCCAGAAAGATCCCGAAGTCGTCCGGGATGACATCCTGGTCGCCGAGCAGGAAATCCAGGGATGAAAGACCGCTTCGACCGGGATGTGTTCCTCTGACAGGCTGAGCGAGCTGCATCTGGTCGCCGATGAGAATGATATTTTCGGTGGCCGGTGCCATGGCCACGACATTGGCCAGGGATACCTGACCGGCTTCATCGATGAATAAATAGTCGACTATTCCCTGACAGCTTGAAAAGAGCCAGGCGGTGCCGCCGATTAGATTGAATTGCGATGGCGAGAGCTGATCCGGTTTGACAGGCTCCACCCGATTGCTTTGCACAGCGAAGTCCTCGAGATTGGACTGTACTTTGGCGGCTCTGAGGTCGATGTCACCGGCAGCATCGGCGACCTCGTCCATGAGACGGGCTATGGCCCTGTGGCTGTTGGAAGTGATTCCGACTCTCTTGCCCCGGGAGATGAGGGCGATGATCGCCCGGGCGGCAGTGTATGTCTTGCCACTGCCGGGGGGACCCTGGATGCAGAGAGTAGTTCTGTCCATTCGATTGACGATATCGATCACCTGGGGCGTAAGATCAGAGGTGCTCTCCAGCTGATTGATGAGGGCTCCACCGTTCCAGTCCCTGATCCGGGGCGGGCTGTTGCTGAGCAGGTCTTGTAGGGCCGGTGGCAGGGCCTGACCGTCGAAATAATCCGAAGCCGTTGCGAAGATCGAATCGGCCAGGACACTGGCATCGACATAATCATTGAGGATCAAATTGAGATGCTCGGGAGGCGCCGGTCGATATGCCCGGCGTTTGAGAGTGACCAAGCCGTCGGCGATACTGTCGACCAGTATCGTCTCCTTGAGATTGTCAGCAAAGAAGCAACTGTCTCCAGCATCTATTTTGGTGTCTTGATCGGGATCATAGCTGTACTGGTAGAGGATGGATTGTTTTTTCCTTATGGGAACACCGCAGGCGGTGAGACCGGCAAGACATGATGCGTCTTCGAAAAGCTCGCTCTCCGTCATGGCGTGCCGGTCGTAGCGAGCCCAGAAGACAGGTTTGGCCTCGCGCCAGTGAAACTCCACCAGGTGAGCCAGGAGCTCGGCTATCTTCTTGGCCTCGGGCTCGCCCGGGAGCTCTGCCAGCATCGCGGAAGCCAGGTCGGCGGCATAGCGGCGTCTGTCCGCTCCGCTTCCTTCCGGTGCTTTCTTAGCCGCGGACCGGGTCGGCTCGATCTGTTCGGAATTCTGCAGACCGCGCAAAAACTCGACCAGCTGCCAGGTGGAGTCGCAGTCGTCCTTGTTGTAATCCCGTATATCCCTGAGGATAGAAGATGTCTGCCAGTCCGGGCCGTCCCCGTTATCGAGCCAGCGCTTGTAATAGATCACCGAGTCCATGGCGGTGGATACTTCTTTGCCGGAGCGATCAGGGCGGTAGAGCCGCTCGATATATTTGATCGAGTAGCTCGGCTGCCCGACACGCATGGACTGACGCACTATGGGAAGGAGGTCGACGAAAACCTCATTGCGCAGGAGATCGTCGAGCTCCTGCTCCCGGGTGCCGTACCGGCCCATGAGCTTTCTCAGGGACGTTTTCTCGTAGGCGGCGTAGTGATAGACATGCATGGAAGGGTCTTTTTCGAAACGTGCATAGACCCAGTCGATGAATTGCTCGAATGCGGCTCGTTCTTGCTTTTGATCGTGAGCCCACCAGTCATGGAAGTCCGGACCTCTGCCATTGACAGTGGTGGCGCCGAAAAGATACTCGAGACCGCCTTCGACCAGGGGATAACCTTCCATGTCGAAGTATACATCGAGCCCGGAAGGGGCTGGCAGAGCTGCCAGCCCCTTCCCGTTCTCGGGAGAGAGCACTTCATAGGCGGGTCGGGAAAGATTTTTGGATTCGATCTGCAGTCGGGCTTGCTGCTTCAGAGCATCGAAGGTGCTGTCGCGCATGCCCGGTGGTGCCTGATTCTGCCAGGAAGCCAGGGCAGTCATGGTATCTATGTCGGCCTCCCGGAGTCTGTCTATCTGGCTTCTTCTTATACCGGCTACCTGGCAGAGATGATCGAGATTGGCGATCATTTTGTCGGCCTCGGTCTGCCAGTGACCGAACTCTTCGTGACCGGTGAATCCAGGCGGCGAATCCGGATCGAAATCGTCGTCCTGGAATTGCAGGAAGTCGCTCCGGACCTGTCTGTATTGATAGAGATAATCTTGTAGCCTCAGGGATCTGGTCTCGCCGTTGCCCAGGACGACATAAATATGATCCGGGAGGGCTCCCTGCAAATGGGAGAGCATATCTGCGTAGCAGGCTAGCTGAATGAGATGGTAGGGCTTGGCGTGAAGAGCGAGCTTGGTGTCCCAGGGCTCGTAGAGATATTCACCTGGAGTCGAGGGCTTCTCCTTGCGGATCAGGAAATCGGCATAGCCCTGGAAACGGTCGTCTCTGAGAGCTGCCTGATAGATGATCTCGGCACCTTCTTCTATGGCCTCTTGTGTAACTTCGAATTTTTCATCGAAGTTGGCTCCGGAGATTTCGACCACAGATCGGTCGCTGGCTCTGAGCTGGGCGAGAAATTGCTTCTCGTGCTCGATGCCGCGCTCCTGCAGGAGTCTGTCCGTATCGGAGTCCTGGTCTCGAATGAGCCCGTCCGGGCGCTCCAGGTAAAGACGGTCCATGAAGCTCACGAACTCGGATTCGAGGAACCGGCAGAGGTCTGACGGCGAGAATATGATTCTGGAATCTCTGTCCTGGCGGTACATGGTCTCAATTAGCTCACTTTCTGGATCTGCTCCCGCACCGTGTCGAGGACCGAGCTGATGCGGCGGGCTTGTTTGGCCCATTTGACCGCCTGGCGGCGCATACCGAGGTCGTGGGCGATGCGGGTGCGCTCGAACTCGGCCAGGCGGCGGCTGAGTGCGAACTCGAGGGCTTCTTCGATGGTACGGAGTTGTTCGTCGGTGAAGTGCATGGTTTTTCTCCCTTTGGACGCGGATTGCGTTTCAACTTGTGTTTCCATGCTTCGAGAATATGATCCGTCACTGCAACATATATGCAGTGCCCTGAAGGAAAGATTAAATCTTGTCCGGGGCGATTCCGGTAGTCCTGTGTGACCTGTAGTCTAGACTACCGTATCGGCTGTCTTTTCGGAGTACCTCAATGTCACGTCTAGAGCGGTTGATTGCCATGGAAGAAGAGATTCGCCGGGGCCGCTATCCCAACGTCGATACCTTCTGCCAGATGTTCGAAGTGCAACCCCGCACGGTCTACGCCGATATCCGTGAGCTCAAGGAGAGACTCGGGCTTGACATCGAATTCGATCGGTTCAAGAACGGCTATTACAATAAGGACGAGAAGAAGCAACTGCCTCAGTTCGAGCTCTCGGACGGGGAAGTATTCGCCCTCACTGTCGGTAAAGAGATGCTCTCCCAGTACACCGGCACTTCCTTCGAGCCGATCTTGAAAGCCGCTCTCGAGAAGATTCAAGAGCGCCTCCCGGACCGGGTCAAGGTCGATCTCGAAGACGTCAGAGGCATGATCCGATTCAGCGCCGGCTCGGTCATTCATGTGAGCCGCAAACTCATGCTCGACCTCTACAGGGCCTGCGAAAATCATGTCAGTGTCGATCTCGAGTATTTCACCGCCAGCCGGGGCGAGATCACCAGCCGTCGAATCGATCCCTACAGGCTCCTGGAGAACCGGGGTACCTGGTATGTAGTGGCCTACTGCCACTGGCGCAAGGGGGTCCGGGTTCTGGCTCTGCATCGTATAAAGAAGTACGAAATCAGCGAAGAGACTTTCGAGCCCACCAGGCAGGCAGAAGTGGAAGAGATGCTCAAAGCGACTGTGTTTCTGGAGCACAGCGAGAAAGAGCACCGGGTATCGATCACTTTCAACCCCGACGCGGCTCGCTATATAAGAGAACGCAACTGGCATTCTTCCCAGGAGCTGGTGGAACACGAAGACGGTAGCTGTACCCTCTCTTTCACCACCACCAGCCTGGATGAGACCAAGCGCTGGGTGCTCACCTATGGCTCCCAGGCGGTGGTCCTCAAACCGGAAGAGCTGGTGGCAATGATCAAAGAAGATCTGAAAAAAGCTCTCGGTCGCTATCAGGAAACAGCAAACAGGTCCTGATATGCAAATCTCCGAACTCGAGATCCAGGGTTATCGCTCGATCCGGGAGCTTCGCATTCCTCTTGCCCCGGTGACGGTGCTTGTCGGTGCCAATGGTTGTGGCAAGAGCAATATCTATCAATCCCTGAGGCTTCTGGCAGCAGCTTCCGATGGAACCCTGGCTTCCTCGATAGCAGCGGAAGGAGGAATGCCTTCGATTATCTGGGCTGGTGAGAGAAGAAAAGACGAGGAGAAAAGAGTAAGGCTCAAAGCCTGCTTCGAGGACTATGACTATTGTCTCGAGTTCGGATTCATTCCTCTGAGCGACAGACCGGCGGCTGGTGGCGGTCCGGGTCTGGAGGTCTTTCGTGGCGATCCGGACGTGAAGAGCGAGACCATGAGCTATCTTTCCGGCAAAAAGCCGGTTCCGGTTCTTGAGCGTCGGCGCGGGTCTATTAGAGCCAGAAACATTGATGGGCGAATGGTGGAGTATCCTCTTTCAGTAGCACATTGCCAGTCGGTTCTGGCTGAGCTCAGGGAGCCGCACAAATTTCCGGAGCTGTCGGTTCTCCGCAGCGTCATGTCATCCTGGAGGTTCTATCACAAGTTTCGCACCGATTCTCTTTCGCAGATCAGAAAGCCCCAGGTCGGCACACTCACACAAGTATTGAGCCATGACGGTGGCGATCTGGTTTCGGCACTGGCCACGATACTGGCTACAGGCGACAAAGAGGGGCTTGAAGAGTCGATCAAGACAGCATTTCCCGGAGCGAGACTGATTATCGACTCAGGCGATTCGGAACTGACATTTTGCCTGGAGACTCCTGGTTTGAGACGACCACTCGAGGCCCGGGAACTATCAGATGGAACTCTCCAGTATCTCTGTTTGCTTGCCGCCTTACTCTCTCCCAAGGCGGCACCCCTGGTCGTTCTGAACGAGCCTGAAACGAGCATTCATCCTGATCTCATTAACCCCCTCGCGGAGTTGATCAGTCATGCTTCCAACGATTCGCAGGTGATCGTCACTACTCACAATCTCGACCTCGCGGCGGGCTTGAAAAAACGATGCGACCTACAGCCTGTTCAACTGGAAAAGATAGACGGAGCTACGAGAATTCAAGGACAGAAGCTCGACGCTGACCTTGACAGCGTTGAAGTTCCGGAAATCGAATTGACGGAAAGGAAGAGAAGACCGTTCAGACCGGGAGCCGGACAGGCTGATTGAGGTAGAGTTTGGCATTAACTGACTTCGTAATCAGAAACTACCGATCGGCCAGGAACGTCTGGCTGAAGCTCGATCGGATGAATGTGATAGTCGGCCCCAACGGATGCGGCAAGAGCAATCTTTATAGAGCCGTATACCTGATGGCTGCCACGGCACGGGGGACTCTGGCGCGAGAAATAGCCGAAGAAGGAGGAATGCCGTCGATCCTGTGGTCGGGGGACTCTGGCGGATACGAGCGGGGAGACCGGTTTCAGCTCTCTATAATCACCGACAATCTACAATACGATATTCACTGCGGCTTCATTCCTGCAGAACTGCGATCGATGGATACGATGTTCGGGAACGATCCGGAGATAAAACTGGAGCGCGTTCAGCTCATCAAAGGCAAGTCACGATCTGAAATTCTCAGGAGAGGGCGCAACGAGGTCAAAGTCAGGACCGCCGACGGGAAGCTCTCTGATTACACCCTGGCTGTGCCGGGCAATGAGTCGGTCCTTGCCAATCTTCGCGATCCGCACTCCTATCCTCATCTCTCCCGGCTGCGAACCGAGCTTCTCGGCTGGCGGTTCTATCACCAGTTCCGTACCGATCAGGAATCTCCCTTACGAAAGGTCCAGCCGGCTGTATTTACAGAGCTCATGAATCATGACGGGAGCGATTTCGTCTGTGCCCTGGGCACCATTATGGAAGCTGGCGATGGCGACGGTCTCAATCAGGCCATCGATGAGGCATTCCCTGGATGCCGGATTTTTTTCGAGGAAACCCGGCGAGGTCTGAAGCTTTCTTTTCGAACGCCGGGTATCAATCGATCATTCGATGCTTCCGAGATTTCGGACGGCACTCTCCACTATTTCTGTCTCCTGGCGGCTCTTCACAGTCTAAAACCACCACCGGTCCTGGCGATCAACGAACCGGAAACGAGCATTCATCCCGATCTTTTCGAGCCTCTGGCCAAACTACTCTGCCGGGCTTCTCTGGATTCTCAGATATGGGTCACTACCCATTCCAGTGATCTTGCCGATTTCATCCTCGAGTACAGTGGCTGTGAGCCCATCGAGCTGGAGAAGGTAAAGGGGGAGACCAGGCTGGTTGGGCGCGGGCTGGGCGGCTACAAGGAAAAGTTTGATTTCGATGAAGAAGAGGAGTGAAATGCCGGACGGTTCATTTGTTATCATTTTTCAAGATAATTCCAGGAAACAGCAAAATTGCGATATTCGACCATTCTTTTCGATTTCGACGGGACCCTGACCCATTCTCTTCCTCTCTGGATGAGAGCCTACCAGTCGGCGCTCTCCAATTATGGGCTCAATATGTCCGACGAAGAAGTGGTGGAGACCTGCTTCTACAAAGCCTGGAAAGATATAGTCGAGCAGTTCGATCTTCCCTGCGAGAAAGAGTTCGGCAATCATGTTCATGTGGTGCTCGAGGAAGTATTTGCCGAAGCAGAGCTTTTCGAAGGTGCCGGTGCTGTCCTGGATGAGATTCGCGGCCGCGGGATCAAGCTCGGTATCGTGACCTCATCGGTGCGCCCGGTGGTGACGAAGTTTCTTGAGCGCAATGGCCTAACCGATCATTTCGGAGTGGTGGTCACTGCCGATGATATCGTCAATTTCAAGCCCCACCCGGAGCCGGTTCTCAAAGCAATCGATGCTCTGGGCGGCGATGTGGCGCATAGCGTGCTTATCGGTGATTCCGAAGTGGATATGATGGCCGCCGCCAATTCCGGAACGGACAAAGGGCTTTTCTTCCCGGATGTCCATCATCCTTTCTATGATCTCGAGATTCTCAAGTCTCACGATCCTCATATAGTCTTTCATTCATACGTAGAGCTCCTGACGAGATTTTTCCCTCCCCGATGAGAAGAGCCTGCAAAGCTTTCCATTGCTTCTGCCTCCTGGCTGTCACGGTGATGGTCTCATCCTGCGCCCCGGAGGCAGCACCACCGGCGCCCGTCAGTTCGAAGAAGAAGAAGACAGATGTGGTTCCTCTTCTCGATGACAAAAAGCTCTTCGACTTCGATCCCGGTTATGACATCACCAGGCTCGAGAAATTCAGCGAGATTCTGGCTGCTGCTCAGGACGCGCTGGATCACAGCGCTTATCCGGAAGCGGATGAGTTGCTGAAAAAAGCAATCAAGAAAAATCCCACCTCTGGAAAAGCCCATTATTTGCGAGGTATATGCCTGTCAGGAAAAATCGGCGCTTCCCCGGACTCCGCTCTGAAAGAGTTCAACACGGCCTTGCGGCTGGGCTATGAAGACTTCAAGCTCTACGATCACATGGCTACGGCTTATGAGAGCAAAAATGATTTCAAAGGGGCCATCGACGCACTCAGCCGTGGTATTGTTTTCGACAGGACGGCGCGCAATTTGTATAAGTACCGCGCGGCGCTCTATGACAAGATTGGCGATTTCGAAAATGCCGAAAAAGACTACGATACGGTCATTGAGATGAGCAGCGAAGACAAGCTGGACAATGCTCTCATCGCCCGCGGTGCCTTCTATCAACGTCTCAAGCGCTATGACGAGGCCCTCAGGGACTATGGCGAGGCACTCAAACATCTTCCTGAAGGTAAGAGCCCGGCTCTCAGAAAAAGATCCGCTCTATTGATCAAGCTCGGGCGCCATCAAGAGGCACTTCCCGACCTCACGGCCATGCTGGCGGAACACCCCACCGATGAGGATACTCTAAAGCTCAGGGGCGATACCTATTTTGCCCTGGGTAGAAACAGCGAAGCCCTGAACGATTACAGCAAGGTGATCGAGCTCTCCCCTGACTTTGCCCGCACCAGTTATGAAGGCCGGGCCCGGGTCTACGAAAAGCTCGGGGAAAGCGAGCTTTCGCGCAAGGACATGGCCGAGGCCAGGCGCCTTTACGAGAGACCCGCCGAAAAACCCGTCTATGAAATCAAAGAAGATTAGATAAAAGAAGACTAGCCGACTGCAACCGGTGGCTGCAGGCATGATCCCCGGGCGCACCATCTCCCTTCGCCTTTTCTCTGCCATTCGGCTTCGCCGAAGAGGAAAGGCGTTTCATCGAGCACGTTCCCGATCACCCTGTGGACGTGATTCTCTTCTGTAGTCTCGAGTGCGGGACTGCCTGTACGTCTTTCCGGAAAGATTCTCTCATCCAGAGCCGGATTGACAAAAACAGCCACCGAATAGCGATTTCTCCGGCGTTCCCGGCTCACCACCCGGTGAGCGCTGGCTGGAATCTGTCCCCCCGTTTCGATCTCGATCAGCTCGCCGGTGTTGACGATGATCGCACCATCGAGAGGCACTACCGGCTTCCAGGCGCCGTTTCGGGAGAGCGCCTCGAGCCCGCCGATATCGTCCTGGATCAAGAATGTCAGCCAGCACCAGTCATAGTGCGAGGTGACGCCGATGTGCTCGCCGCATCCATCCTGTGGGTGGTAGCACATACATTTGACGAGCTGGTAAGGCCTGTCTTTCATGCGACCGGTGAAAAATTCAGGAGATCTACCCATGGCAGAGGCGATGGAGTCGAGGACCAGCCTCGAGAGGTCCTCGATGGCTTTCATATAGGACTCCAGTCTGGCTCTGAATTCTGCTCTTTCGGGCCAGAGATTGGGACCGGCGAGCTGCCAGTATTCTTCGGCGCCGGCAACGATCTCGCTGCCCAGATGAATCTGCTCGCGCCAGTCCCGGTGATTCTTGAGAAGAGTATAGCCGCGAAAATGAGGCGAGAACCTCGAATTTATCGCCGTCTTCGCTGCTTCTTCAGATTCGAAAAAAATCCGGCATTCGTCCAGCACGCCGCTCATCAGGGCGAGATCGATGCCATGACCGGTGAGATAGAACATGCCATGCTCTCTTGCGGCATTCAGAAGAGTCTCCCGGCTCTCCGGAGAAGAGATGTCCACCACCGGCAGTGATAGTTGTTCTCTGGTTAGACCCGACACGGCTTTCTCCCGGACTTTTGCTCGGCAGGCTGAGGCTCTTTGAGAGAGGCCATCTCTTCGATGTTCAGATGCGGACTGAAAACACGTTTGCCGGAATATTTGAAATGCTCTCTTACCTCGTGCTCCTGCCAGGTGACCACGGCTTTGAAGGCTGTACGGACGACATCAGACGGTGTGCAATGCACCGACACGAACCATTTTCGTCCTTCCTGAGGTGCCGGCTCGCCGGTATAAGTATCGATCTCGAGACCGCGAAGCCAGATATGGAAACCCCCGGGGGCGAGCTCGGCGTTGAATTGCAGATCCGCGAAAGCGACCCGGGAGAGCATCTCCTCCACTCTTTCCAGGCTGAGAGTTCCTCTGAGGCTCTCCACCAGCTCTATGCAATGTTGGGAGCCTCTGGCTATATCGGTAAAAATCGGCACTCCGTGCCTCTCGGCCATGGCACGGACAAATATCCTGCCACGATTGAGATCATCGGCTTCTACCCTGTCTATTTCCCGGTCATAAATGGTGCTGCCGGCCTCTACATCGGTGAGGACTATGGCGACCGGCTTGGCAGCCCCGATCAGGTAAGCGACCTCGGCAACCGATGCCACACCCCTGGTGTCGCCGGTAATGACGAAGAGTTGCACCAGGCACTCGTCTTTGCGGCGCATCTCCTCGAGCTGGTCGTTCTCCTGCCAGTCGCCGAAACCCATCTGGGGGTCGTGGTATGTTACCCCGGCTTTCTCGAGCAATGGAATAGCAATATCCCGTCTCCAGGTCGTATGCCCGCAGGCTCCGCCCAGGAAGACTTCCCGCGGTCCGTCCCCGTTCATCGCCAGTCCCTCCTCAGGTATGAGCCAAATGTAAATCTGAAAGAATCTGATTACAAGGACGGATCGTGATTTAAGTGTGGGTTCTACGCAAAACTTTAATCAGCGACGACTCGAAATCCTCACTGGGGACGATGCCGACGGGCTTCCGCTTTGTTCCAATGATAGGCAAGAACGGGAACACCGGGAGTCCAATCATGAAGAGTATCGTCGCTATCTTGATCTGTTCCGCCTGTCTGGTGGCGGTTTATCTGATGGGCAACTCGATCCTCCAGGGTCTGGCTACAGCCAGGTGGCCTACTGTGGTGGGGCATATCGTCAGGATCGACAAGCATCATATAGGCTCGGTGACCTCCGAGGAAGTCTTTCTGCCCGAAATCACATACGCATACAAGGTCGAAGGTCTCGATGTCACGAGCAGTCGGCTCTCCGCAGAGCCCGAGGCAATCACCGAATTTTTCTCTTACTTCGGGCTCTCTTATAATCCCGCTGTCTACGAAACGGGTAAACCTGTGATCGTTCACTACAATCCCGAAGCTCCCGGCGAAGCGGTGATCAAGACCGGTGTCAGTACCCCGGCCTGGGTGGCTCTCGGTTTGTCTCTGGTCGTACTTGTCCTGGCGCTTCTCAGCCTGATTCAAAAACCGGGCAGACCGGTGGAAGTCTGATTTTTTACTTCTTGATCTCGAAGACCGGCTTTTCAGCCTGTTTCCCCTCCTGATCCCGGGCTTCCGCCAGGTCCTTCTCGGCAAGCTCATTCTCGCCCAGGGCTCGATAAGCCCTGCCCCGGTCCTCGAGGCTGGCCCGGGCGTAATCAGGTGATATCTCTATGGCTCTGGTGAAATCAGAAACCGCCCGGTGGTAGTCTTTCAATTTGAAATATTCCTCGCCCCTCAGCCTGAAAGCATCATCGTCCTCGCTGATGTGCTCGACAACCTGGCTCAGGTCGGCAATGGCTTGCTGGTGCTTGTTGTCCCGGGAGTAGCATGCCGCCCGCGCCTTGAGGATCTCGGCTTTGCCCAGATCGAAGGTCTTCTCGCGTTCGAGGGCGGTGGTGTAATCCTTGATGGCCAGATCTCGCCTGCCGTCGGATTCGAAATATTTAGCCCGGGCGAGATAGCCCCGGAAATCGTGGCGGAGCTTTACCGATTCGCCGAGATCCGCCAGGGCTTCTTCCTTCCGCCCTCTCTCCCAGAGAATCGAGGCCCTCAACTCATAGAGTGCGGCATCTGTGGGCTTCGCTTTGATTGCCCGGGATGCGGCCTCGATCGCTTTCTCCGATTCGCCCCTGGTGGCATAGGTCTCGGCCAGGATCTCGTTGGCCTGTGAGATGCCGGGATCCAGACTCACTGCCTTCTCCAGATCGGCAATGGCTTTCTCGAGAGAATTGTTTTCGGCCTTGTACAGGGCCCTGCCCCGAATGTAATAGGCCCTGCCGCTTCGCGGGTTCTTCTCGAGGGCGAACCGGGCATAGGCCAGGGCGGCGCCGACATCGTCTCGTTTCAGGGCTTTCTCCCCGAGTATGATACAGCGCCTGTAAGTGCGAGGCCTGACCGGGGGTTCCCTGTCTTCTCCCTTCTTCTCGGCGTCTATCTGCTCGAAAATGGATGTGAAGCTCTCATCGGCAACCGGCTTTTCTTCGACTCGTGTCTGTTTTTGATTGTCTCCCCCGCAGCCGGAAAGGCAGAGGAGCGAGATTGTCATCGCCAGAGATAGAACGTCGGGCTTCATGAGCCATATAGTCGCATATTTAGAGAGAAATAGAGCCCGGGATCAATCTGATCTCGCTCTTCTTGACAACGGTCGGGATTGTGCCTATTATTTAGCTTCAGACCAGATTCTATTAGTAATAAATACATGATCGTACTTATCTGCCAGTGCTGCGGTACGGTTCTGCACGAGCAGACGGCACGCTGCACTGCATGTGGTGTTGACTTCAGTCTCAACCGGCCGAGCGAGATGCCGTCGGCGGTACTACCCGCGCCGATGAAGATCGAGAATCCCGAGCTTCTCGAGAAGCTCCTTCTCGAGGCCCAGAAAGCGGAGAGGGGCTCGGCTGGTGATTTCTTCGCTTCGGAGCAATCTCCGACCCCATCCCGGGAACCGTTCCCGGAGCCAATTAACTATACTTTCGGTCTCTCCAGGAAAAAGCCTGAGAAGAAAGACAGCGACGATCTCGTTCTGCGGATCCCGCGACGAGCCCTGGCTCTGACGGCAATTCTCGCCGGTGTCCTCGTATCCGCCTCAGTTATTGTTCTTGCTCTCTCGAGCGCGCATCAAGACACTGTTCAGAAAACGAATTCGGCTCCTGTAGCCCAGGCGGACATCGGAGGGCAATGGCGTATCCGGTATCAGACCGGGATCGTGGATGACCTGGAGATCACCCAGCACGGCAGGTCTTTCATCGGTCGCGGCGTGGCTCATTATGGTCAGGGTCTCGATCTCGGTTTTGCCGTGGATCAGGGGCTCATCTCACCGGACAATTCTATCGCCTTCACCAAGCGGTTCGATGCCAGTGCCTGGCAATCAGGCGCACCTAAAGAGCCAATCGAGTTCCAGGGAAGACTGAATCGGGACCCGAGCGATCAGGGAGAAGCCACTACCCTTGGCGGCACTTTCAAAGTATCTCTGAAAAATGCACCGGCTGGCCACGGGCTGATGACCGGCTCCTGGTCAGCTGTTCCGGCTCGATTCGAGCGGCAAGAATCGATACGAAAACAAGATTCGATACGAAAACAAGAGCCGACCCAGATCTTTTCCTTCCAGGACTTCACTCGGAAGAATTTCACCGATGAGCGAGGCAAGCTCGATCTCAGCCGGATCTTCATGAGTCTGGCAGGTCTTGTCCTGGCTACATGCGCTGCTCTGGTGGCGATCTCTTTTGCGGTGTTCTCGCCTTCCGGTCTCATAAGCCGTTTCGAGAAGCAGAAATATATTCCCTCGCAGTATCGCAGAGAGCACCGGCAAGCCCTGGCTCAACTCGGCAAACGTCTGAGAGCCGGTTCGGTCCCCCTGGGCACCCGTCCGGAATGGCATTTCTGGTGGCCGTTCTCACCCAGATCTCTTTCCATTCCTCCTGAGCTGCGAGGCGAGAACCGTCATATGCTTATCCTCGGAGGAAGCAATAAAGGCAAGAGCAGGCTCATGGCCTCTATGATCGCTCACGACATACGCTCGAAGGATCGGGCTGTGGTTCTCCTCGATTCGGACGGCAATCTTGTCGACCTGATCGCCGAATATATCGAAAAACACGCCCCGGAGCGCCAGTCGGACCTGATCTATGTCGACCCGGCAGGCGAGGACGGTTTCTATTTCAATCCTCTGGCGATACCGGCGGACGGGGACCTGCAGGCTCTATCCAACGCCGTCGTCCAGGGCTTCAAGACCATGTATGCCGAGAGCCCCGGTCAGCAGAGCCAGTGGAGCGAGCAGACCGCCAATATCCTGCGTAATGCCGCTCTTCTACTTGCGGTGAACGAACGCACCCTTCTCGATCTTCCGGCACTGCTTCAAGACCACGATTTTCGCGATCTCATGCTCGAAAAAGTCGAGTTGCACCGCAATGAGAGAGCCGAATATGGCTCCCTCCTGGAAAACTGGGGGCAATACAAGAAACTGGCCCGGACCGACCAGTGGATCACCTGGGTCGAGCCGATTCTCAACCGGATCAGTCCCACCCTCGGTGATGGCAGGATCAGGCAGGTATTTTCAGGAAAAGGAGCGAATCTCGACCTGAAGTCGGTGATCTCAAAAAGAAAGATCCTTCTGGTCAGTCTTTCGGAAGGAGAGCTGGATCAAAACGGTAATCTCCTTGGGAGCCTGATAGTCACGGGTCTGCAGCAGGCGGCTCTGGCGTTGTCCAGGAAGAAATCGGGCGGCGGACCGGTGGCGCTTTATCTCGATGAGTTCGATCGTTTCGTCGAGAAAGACACGGTCAAGCGTCTGACCAACGAGACTCGCCGCTATCAGATCGGTGTGGTCGGCTGTCTGCGCACTCTCCAGCACCTGAGCGAGGAATTCCGCTCGCAGCTAATGGTCAATCTCGGTACCGTGGCTGTTTTCGCCCTGGCTAAAAAGGACGCTGATCTGCTCGGCGGCCAGATCTTCAGGGTGGACGGACGCAAATACAAGCACAGACCGCTCAAAGACTTTTTCAATCCGGTCAACGCCTCGCCGGTCTTCGAATTGATCATGGACGAGGAGAAACTCAATATCGACCGCATTGCCGGTCAAAAAGACCGTACTTATTTCTGCTACCGGGTGGGCACCGAAGCCGGAGTGTTCAAGCTCCGGGCGCCGGATTTTCCCTGAAGAAACCTGATTTAATCGATCAATATATCAACAAGAGCTGAAGCCCAGCCCGGACAGCCTTTAGCCATTTCGACTGTCACGGACCCCGTGACATGCTGTTCTGAAACATGACCCGGAGCCCCGGCAGGATGGGATTTTCACCATGGACTGCCCTGGCTGCCATTTATATACTGAAAGAGCTCGCAAGCAGCCCCCCCCGTACACCTTAGTGGGTACACCTATATGGCACAATCACTGGAGAGCTTCTCGCTCACACCACAGGCTGTGGATTCTTCTGCTCCGTTTCGCGCCGAGTATCTGGACTCCACCATAGGCAAAAAGACCGTTTCGGACACCACTGTCTCCGCTCCGGAGAGACCTGCGCCTCCTGCCGGGGTCAAGCCCGAAGCCTGGTCCCAGATAAGCTCCATCATCGGTGAGGGCAAGGAAGTCAATTTCACCACCGCCTCCTCCGGTCAGGTCCCGGACTATGTACTGGGCACCGACGGCAATCTCGTCAAAAATCCCCAGAAGACCACACCCAACCCGGACGGTTCGGTAACGGTCCAGGTGGACAGCCCGGAAGGCGAAGCTGCTGCCAAGAAAGCAATCCAGCAACTGGAAGTAGCAAAAGTCCAGGAGAAGATCTATTTCTGGCAGAAAGCCAATCCCGGCTCCACCGACGTGCCCGAATTCCTCAAGGGTATGCTGGCAACCGCCCAGAGCAATGCCGCCATCGAGCCGGTGGTCAATCAGAACACCAGACAGCCCGAGCCGGTGGTAAATCAGAGCCAGCCGGTGGACACGGCGCCACAGCAGGTAGCAGCCCCGGCGCAGCCCTTCAACTATGGCGGCGCCAATTCCCAGTCCATAGGCGGTCGCAACATCGGTACGGCACCGGAAAGCGGCTATCGCAACGGCAGTTTCGAGCCCAACGGTCCCATCGACCGCTCGGCCATTCCCAAGCCTGTAGAAGGCGATGTCGCCATCAAAGGACCACCTTCCTGCAATGCCGAGCAGATTCAGACTTTCCTGGAGAAAATGGGATCCCCCGCCGCCAAAGAGGCAGGATTCTCCCAGGCTCTCTACGACGCCTGCACCGAAAGAGGGATCGATCCCGCGGTTGCCGTGGGCTTTTTCCTCCAGGAATCCACTTGCGGACGTTATGGAAGAGCCCACAACAACCTCAGTATCGGAAACATCAAAGGCAGAGCGCCGGAATCAGGCGGTACCGATGGCACCTTCAGAAAGTACGGCTCCTGGGCAGAAGGCGCCCGCGACTGGGCTCGCTTAATAGATGAGAGCTATGTCCAGAAACGCGGTCTGACCTCACTGTCCCAGGTGATCGACGTCTATGCTCCCAGCAGCGACGGCAACAACACTGTTGCCTATGTCAATACCGTCAATGGTGTGGTCCAGAACTTCAAGAATATGAACAATGGCAACGCCGTCGCTTGATTTTAGTTAGAGCCTCGATGATTCCACCCGGAAGGATATTCCCCTTTTCTCCATAATTGGATTCAGCCTGGTGGCGAGATCCATGTCACCAGCCACGGTGAATATCCGCAAGCCTCTGATTTTCGAAAGTGAGAGGATAGCCTGCTCGCTCAAGAGATTTCCCGAGACATTTAGATCGGTGATGGTCAAAGGGAGCAGATGGCGCACGTCTCTGCTAGTCAGCCCGCAACGGGGAAGAGTCAGCGAACGCAGACCGTAGAGCTTTTCGAATCCATCGAGCTTTCCGGTCAGATCCAGATCGGAGGCATAAAGACTCTTGATTTGTTTGAGACGACCGATGCCTTTTAGATTCATGCATGTGCTCAGATTGATCTCCCGGAGGCTGGACAATTCGGATATGTATTCGATGGACTGGTCGGTAATTCTGGTATCTCTCAAGTTGAGCTTCTCGAGACAGGGGCAGCGTGCCAGCATCTTGATCCCCTCGTCGGTGATGTTGGGACAGGCATCGATGCGGAGATAACGCAAGTGTTTCATGGCGACGATATGTGGTATCGCATCTTCAGTGATACCAGTGGTGCGTGTATCCAGGGTCTCTATATTGCTATCATCGAGAAAGGTCAGACCCTTACCGAATTCCATGCTCGGATTGAGTATGCGCAGCTCCTTTATCTCGGGACCGACCTTGATCTTCGAGTAAGTACTGTCGGTCCAGTCTCCGGTCAACTCCATTCGATCAGACCAGATTTTCTTGCGCGGCTCTCTCATCTCATCCGAGATAGGCGCGATCACCGAGCGAATCGGAATGTCTTTTATGTGCATGTCCGAGACTGCCAGCGATTCGCTGGAAGATAGAAACAAGAAGAGCAACCAGCCGCCTATCGAGGCCAGCAGGCAGACCGAGAGCGCAAGATAGAGAAAGGTCGGTCGTCCCTCGCCGGAACTGTACTCGGGTAGATCCGTCTCGGCGGAGATGGACTCATCGCTGTTCACCGACTGGATCGGCTGACGCAAAAATTCTGCTGCTTCCTCGGCGCCCGGAAAACGATCGGCAGGCGACTTCGCCATGGCGGTGGCGACAAATGTCTCCAGCTGCTCCGGAAATTCTCGATCGCTCACCTGCCAGAGCGAGGGAGGCTCGCAGCTGGCATGCAGATTCAGGGTCGAAAGCGCGGTGTCTCCCTGGAATGGCACCTGTCCTGTAAGAGTCTCGAAGAGCATGCAGCCTACCGAATAAATCTCCGAGGCTGCCGTATAGTCGAAACCATTGATCACATCCGGGCTCATATAATAGGGTGTACCGGCCATGGTGCGACCCTGGAACTCGGTGGTCTGCCCGGTCATCTCGGAGACTTTGGCGACGCCGAAATCGATCACTCTCACGTCTTTGCCACGCAACATGATATTGCTCGGTTTCAGATCCCGGTGATAGATCCCGTGCCGGTGCGAATAGTCCAGGGCCGCCAGCAATTCCAGGAAAACCTCCTGAGCGAGCTCGGGCTCCATCGGTCCATTTTGATCGAGATAAGCTCTCAGGGTCTGTCCCGGGAAAAACTCCAGAACCATGTAAGGTGAGCCGCCGGGAGTGCTGCCGAAATCGATGATGCTGATGATGTTCTCGTGATTGAGCCGGCTCGTGGCCCGGGCTTCGTCCTGGAAAGCCACGAGCTGCTCCGCCGATAACACATGAAGGACTTTCACCGCGACCCTTTTGCCCAGGAGCAGATCTTTGCAGAGATAGACCGAGCCTCCGCTTCCGCTGCCCAGCTCTTTCAGGGGCTGATAGCGATCCAGAGGGAAGAATTCGGGGTCCAGATCGGGAGGCTCGCAGTCTTCGATGTCTTCTTCCGTATAGCCGACAAACGCCGGGCCTCTAGCCGATGAGCCTGCGAACCCATTGTCTCCGTTCTCACCGGAAGGGCGGTTGCAGGAACAGAGATCCGAGCGGAAGATCATCTGGGTGAAAGAGCCGCTTCTGCCGGCATTTACTCGCTTCTTGCAGTCGGGACAGACATCCGTATCGGACCCGCCGGTCTCGGGCAGGTCGATGAAATCACAGCGGCATACCGAGAGCCACTGGGTGATACTGGCTGATGTCGCGGTTTGCCTGGGCTTGCCGCAACGTGTGCAGAGGGTGGAGGGTGACACGGGGATTGCTCCCGGGCGACTTAGGCATTTCTTCGATTATACTCAGGATTCGTAGTCGAAGGCCCTGGGCCCGCCCCGTTGCTCCTGGAGCTGCCTGATCATGGAGTCCTGCAGGCTCCGGAAGGTATTGACACCGCCGTGCCAGTTGAACAGGACGAAATAGAGATCTTCTTGCTGGCTTCTCAAAACTCCCACCAGAGCGCTGACTCCGCCATCTGTATGGCTCAGGGTACCGGTCTTGGCGATCACGCTGCCCCGCTCATTCTCACCGGTGAAACGCTTTTCCAGGGTGCCGTCATCGATACCCGCAACCGGCAGTATATCCTGGAATTCGAGACCGTTCTTCTTGAGTTCGTCTTCCAGACCAAGCAGGACCAGCATCATCTGCTTTGGTGTTATGCGACACTGGCCCAGCCCGCTGGCGCTGTCTAGATGGAGGCTGTCCCTGGGGATGCCGAGGTTGTTCACGGCAAGATCGGCAAGGGTTCCGACACCGCCCACGACACTGCCTATACGCTCGGCGGCCCCATTGAGGGAGCGGCTGAGCATGACCTTGAGAGTATCCTGCAGATACTCCGACTGGTGCTCATGTATAAGGATGGCATTCTCGCCGGGCTGGCCGAGCTGGGCTCCTCCTCCTACCGTGACACGGTTGTCGCCGGCATTCTGCAGAATCTTGACCAGACCGCGCCCGGAGACCAGGGCGTTGGGTGAGCAGTAGAGAGAAAATCGGTCCGACACCAGTAATTTGCCGTCTATTCTCTTGATTCCTCTCTCACTGAGGATTCTCGAGACTGTCAGGGCATCGGACTTTTCGAAGACAGGATCGTGACCTTTCAGAATCACGTCTCCTTTGAAGACACCGGTGCTTTCATCGAGACTGCCGTCGGTGTAGATCTCAGTGGAGAAACGATGATCCGGACCGAGGGTTTTGATGGCACCATAGGCGGTAAGAAGCTTGATTGCCGAAGCAGGATTGAAACTGGTATCGGACAGCCGGTCTACAACGATGTCTCCGTCGCTCGATTGGACCAGGATGCCGAACTGGGAAGGTACCCGGGCAGCGTGCTTGCGGCTCTTGCGACTGTGTCTGGATTTCTTGCTTCTTTTAGCCCGGGATTTGCGGACTTTCGTCTTTTTCGACTTGCTGCGGCTGGCTATGAGCGTGCCGCCTGAAAGGCCAGAGGAAGTTCTAACCGAATTGCGGGCCGATGCCTCGGATCCGCCGGGCGTCATGCCGAGACCCGCCAGGGTGGCGGTTATAGCAAGCAGGGCTGTAAATCTCTTCATGAACGATATGTACCATATCTGAGCGATTTTTATTCAGACGGATTATCCATCAGCCGGTCGAGCAGGTACTGGGACTCGAATGGGCTGGTGGTATCGATGAAGCCCATAACCGTCACCTGGTAATCGGCAGGCTTTCCGGCATCGTCGGAACGGCTTATTGTCTTGCGGCTCTGGAGCGCCACTTCGATGCTCTGACCGGGAGCGAAAGCGCCTTTGACCCGGGTCCGGGCATGGGCGACACTGCCTGTTCTGCAGTTCTCGAACCTGGCTTTGAACTCCAGGGTCTTGTTGGTGAGGTCGGCTTCACTCGAGTTCTTCACGCTGATGGTCAACCGGGGATGATATAAAGCTCTCCCCTTTCCTGTCTCCACCCATTCGCTCCTGGATGCGGTGATAATCACCCGCTTGATCCTCTTGTCCTTGAGGGTGCGGAGAGCCTGTTTGGCAGCGAAATCTCTGGGATTGATCTTGAGAGCTTTCTCGTAGGCCTCCTGGGCGCCATTGTAGTCGCCTTTCAAAGTGAGTATCCGGCCGAGGGTCAGAAGGGGCTCTTCAAACTTGGGATCCAGATCCGCCGATTTGCGAAGAAGCTCTCCGGCTTCGTCGAGTTTGTCGATAATCGAATAGATGGTGCCCAGGTTGTTGTAGTTGACGGCAGTGGGCTCGAGCTTGATGGCCAGCCGCGCTTGCTCGATGGCGGTATTGATCTCGCCACGCTCGATATTGAGGGCCGAGAGGGCACGATGAGGCGCGGAGCGCTCGGGTTTCAACTTGGCCGCGGCTTCATATGCGGTGGCAGCCTCATCCAGGCGTTTCAGTCTCCGGCAGACCACACCCAGGCGCATATGCACGATATATCCTTCCGGCTTGATCTCTTTTGCTTTGTTGAACTCGGTATAAGCATCCAGGAATCTTCCCTTGTTGCAATAGATCATGCCGATATAGATGTGAGGCAGATGCAGACCTGGATCCATGGCCAGAGCTTTTTTCTCCTCGGAGAGCGCGTCACCGTATCGTCCCTGGCTTGCGAAGACCGCCCCGCGCTCCTGATGCGCCCGGGCATTATTGGCGTCGGCGCCGAGAATCCTGTCATAGATCGCCATGGCGCCCTGGTAGTCGTGTTTCTCTCTGAGAGCCATGGCTTCCTGGAAAGAATTCTCCAGGGCATCGGGATTGGCTGCCAGAGGCAACGCCAGAAGGCTCAGAGCAAGGGAGAGCTTCGAATATGATACCAGCTTCATGCTTTTATAGAGACAGGGTAAACGGTCACTATATCACGATTAAGCATGTAACATTCGGGAACCGCCACCGGGGCGGCATCGGCACTACCCCGGTGGCGGTGAGAGGCAATTCCTCTTTTAATCCGTTAGAATAAGCCAGTGCCACAGAAATTCGTCGAGTCGAAGAGATTTGTTTCGGTTGCCGCTCTCACAGCTCTGAGCGTCAGCCTGCTCTGGGGCGCCTCTCCGGCAGCCCTGGCTTCGTCGGCGCCTGTTCCCGGCGGTTCTGCAGCACAGCCGAATAGTGTCCAACCGACTTCAGAAACAAGCGCTCCCGGCGTGGTGGGTACCGAGAACACCGCCCCTGCGAATTCTGAGAAACCAAAAGAAGAGGGGCTCAGTGCCTCGCCTTCGGCTCTCGTTCTTCCTCCAGGAATTAAACAGAGTACACCGGCGAAAGCTCCGCCTGTTGCTTCCGGTTCTTCTCAAGCTCCGGCTCCGGCTCCTGCAGTAACTCCGGCTCCGGCTATAACTCCAGTATCGCCGAGTTCCGAAAGTACCGCTGCGAACTCAGCTCCGAATTCCGAACCTGAAATTTCGCCCGGTGGACCCAGAGCCCTGGATCCTGCTTATGCCATAGTCGCTCCTCCGGTGACACCTGGTGCTGAAGCTCCTGCTGATGCAGCTGCAGCGGCCCCGGTGCCGATTCCGACCATGTCGCCCCAGGAGAAAGCCGCTACCCTGAAGACCTGGGAGCAGATTCAAAAACATGGCGCCGAAGCTTTTCGAGTCTGCGAATACGGAAAGGCCGAGCGTCTTCTCAAAGACGCGGTAGCCCTGGAGCGCAAACTGGACGATCCCGATATCCGCTTTGCTGCAAGCCCTGGCGATCTGGGCAGGCTACTCACGGTGCGAGGGCGGTTTAAAGAAGCGGAGCCCTATCTCGAGGAAGAGGTCTACCTGAAAGAGGTAGCTCTGGGAACAGGAAGCGGCGATCTCATTCAGCCCATGGGCGATCTTATTACTTTCTATCTCAAGCACGGCTCCAAGAGCAAAGCCAATCCCATGACCGAGCGAGTGATCGACTATGTCCAGGGCAAGTTTCGCGAGCAAGCGAGCATGCCCCAGGGCAAGATCAAGCTCACAAAAGGCATGCCTCTCAAGGCCTGGGCAGGCAGCGCCGCCCCGGTGATGAGGGATCCGCTCCTCGAATGGGCGATCACCTGTGACGCTCTGGGGGATCTGCATCGTTATGCTCAGAATTACGAGCTGGCGGATCGACTCTATAAAGTAGCCCTGGATGTGAAAGGGACTATTCTGGGCAAGAAGCATCTCTCCCTGGCCAACAGCTATGACAATCTCGGGGTTCTCTGTCTGGATAAAGGCGAGCAGAACGATGCCGAGTCCTATTTCAAAGACGCCCTGTCTATAACCGAGCGTATTCTCGAGCCCGGAGACCCGCAGATCTTCAATCGCATGGACAAGCTCGCCCGTTGCCTTATCAAAGGAGGCAAATACTCCGAAGCCGAGGCCATCTATATAAAAGCCCGCGATACCTGGGGCGGGGGCTCGTCAAAATCGGTCTATGCCCAGAGAGCCCATTTCGCTCTCGGTTGTCTCTATAGCGATCGCAAGCAGTATTCCGCCGCTGCCAACGAGTTGCACAGGGCCCTCAGGCTCGCCGAAGAGATTAACGGCTCATATTCGATTCAGCTCGTTCCCTACCTGAGAAAGTATGCCTATGTCCTCTACTATCTGGGCAGGCGCGGCGAGCAGGAGCAGTTGAAGGCAAGGGCTCACAATATTGCGCCGGTCATGTAACAGGGCAGCCAGAAAAACAGACTGTATCGAGGTCAGGGGAGCTCGGCAGAACAACCTTCGTGGTCTCTCGGTAAGCCTGCCCAGAGAGAGTATCATCGTTTTTACCGGAGTCTCGGGCTCCGGCAAGTCCACCCTGGCTTTCGGCACTATCTATGCCGAGGCCCAGAGGCGCTATTTCGAGTCGGTGGCTCCCTATGCCCGGAGGCTCATCGCCCAGCTCCCGGCTCCCCATGTGGAGGAGATAGGGGGGCTACCGCCGGCGGTGGCCCTGGAGCAGAAACGTGCCGAGCCGGGCTCCCGGTCCTCGGTGGGAACCCTCACCACTCTCTCGAATATTTTGAGGATGCTCTTCTCTCGGGCCGGCAGCTATCCGGATGCAGGAAGCAAGAGGCTGGATTCGGACGCCTTTTCTCCTAATACCGCCGAGGGTGCCTGTCCGGATTGCCACGGAGTCGGTGTCATCCATGATGTCACCGAAGAGTCCCTGGTTCCGGATCCGAGCCTCAGCATAAGAGAAAAAGCCGTGGCTGCCTGGCCCGGTGCCTGGCAGGGAAAGAACTACCGGGATATCCTGGCTACCCTGGGCTATAACATCGACATTCCATTCAAAGATCTCTCGAAAAAAGACAGGCACTGGATACTCTTCACCGACGAGCAGCCGGTGGTGACCGTTCACGCTGAAAGAGAGGCCCATCGCATCCAGCGTCCTTATAAAGGCACTTATATGAGCGCTGCTGTCTATGTGAAAAAGACTTTCGCCACCACCGGAAGTGCGACGCTTCGCAAGCGGGTTCTCCAGTTCATGAACACCTCCGACTGCTCCTCTTGCAAGGGAAAGCGACTGAAGGCGGAAGCCCTGGCTGTGCGATTCGGCGGGCACGATATAGCCGAGCTGCAGGAGATGGCGGTGAGCCGCCTGCTCGAGATCATAAAAGGCGCCCCGGAGCTCGAGACGAACGAGGCAGCACCGCTAATGGTGGAGGAGATCCGCGAACGCATCGAGCTTCTTTCCCAGCTCGGTCTCGACTATCTCAGTCTCGATCGGCCGGCTCCGACTCTTTCGGCCGGCGAGCTTCAACGGTTGAGACTGACTACTCTGTTTCATTCGGGCTTGTTCGGAGTCGTCTATGTCCTGGATGAGCCTTCGGCGGGGCTCCATCCCCTGGATGCCGAGCCCCTTGCTTCCATGCTCTTCCGTCTGAAAGAAGAAGGCAATACTCTCATCCTTGTCGAGCATGAGCTCGATCTCGTGCGCCAGGCGGACTGGATAGTCGATATCGGACCCGGCGGCGGCGACCGCGGCGGCAAGCTGATCTATAGCGGACCGGTGGCAGATCTGGATAGCAGTCCCGAGTCTGTAACCGCCGGATTTCTCAACGGCAACCGGAAAATGAGATCCAGACCGCGCCTCGAGCCCGAGGAGTTCTTCACTCTCAAAGGAGCCAGCCGTAACAATCTCCAGGATCTCGAAGCACGCTTTCCGCTGGGTCTTCTCACCACCGTCACCGGTGTCTCGGGAGCCGGCAAGTCTACCCTGGTAAGCAGAGTCCTGGCTCAGACAGTTAGAGAATGGCTCGGTTCTCCCGATGAAGACCCCGGCGATGATGCCGAGGACGATGATGAACTCATGGATGAAAAGCCCGATCGCGGCAAAGCAACCATTTCCGGAGCGGAGCGTATCAAGCGGCTCGTCTGTGTCGACCAGAAGCCTATAGGCAGGACACCCCGGTCTAACCTGGCTACCTATACGGGACTTTTCGATCATATTCGAAAGCTCTTTGCCGCCACCGACGAGGCCAGGAAAAGGGGCTATGGTGCCGGACGATTCTCCTTCAATGTCGCCGAGGGGCGCTGTCCGGTCTGCGAAGGGGAAGGCTTCGTCTCGGTTGAGCTTCTCTTTCTACCCAGTGTCTATGCTCCTTGCGCTTCATGCAAGGGAAGGCGCTATAAAGAGTCGACCCTGGAGATTGAATACAAAGGTGTCGATATCGCCTCGGTTCTCGACATGACCGTGGATGCAGCCTGTGAATTCTTCGAAGACAGCAAGCAGGTGGCAAGACCGCTCAATATCCTGCGTCAGGTGGGTCTCGGCTATCTCAAGCTGGGTCAGCCTGCCACTGAGCTCTCCGGGGGAGAGGCCCAGAGGATCAAACTCGCCTCCGAGCTCAAACGCGAGCAGAAAGGCAAGACCCTCTATCTTCTCGATGAGCCCACCACCGGGTTGCATCCCGATGATATCGAGAAGCTCCTGATCCTTCTTTATGGTCTTGTAGAAGCCGGCAATACAGTCATTGTCGTCGAGCATGACATGAATGTGGTGGCGAGAAGCGACTGGGTGATCGAGATGGGACCCGGCGCTGCCGACCATGGCGGTCTCGTTGTTGCCGAAGGTACACCGGAGCAAGTCGCCCGGGCCAGAGGCAAAAGCGCACCGTATTTGAAACTGGCCCTCGAGGAGCTGGTCTAGACTAGTTTTCTAGAGGCAAGATTCGTGCACGTTCGGCGTCGAGATAATATTGCCTCTTCGCCTGATCGAACTCGAGGATACCTGTAATCTGATTCTTGCTCGAATCAGCGACCACAACTTTCGCGGAGAGGTTTCTTAGATACACAGGCTCGAATGACCGCGATGTGATCAAATACGGTCCGTCCTTATCATCGTCAGTGTAAATGGTGCCTTTGAGAGTTACTTCCTTTCCCAATAGCTCTTTCTTGTCCAGGATCTGGCAATCGGGCTCATCACTATCAAAGAGAACGAAAAGCGTCATGGAGTGGGGACCCAGAACGACTTTTCGCTCATAGCCAAGGTCAGAAGCCATCTCTATCAGCTGACCCAGAAATTTACGCAGTTCCGGTCTGCTACAACCTGGACCTATGCTGGCAAAAAAGACTTCCCGATCAGAGCGCGTTTTCAGAAACGCTGCCAGTTCTGCCTTAGTGCCTTCAAAAATACGCTTGTACTCCTTACCCTGCTTCTCTGTTACCGAGAACTCGTTCCGCCAGAGTACGTTACACTCGATCACCGGATAGCATTGAAAGAGATTCAGGATCTCTTCGGCGGCGGCTCCTCTGGCCCTGTAATAGCCAGGCTCGATTGCCGAGCTCTGCCCGGGGAAGAGACAACAAGCCAGCATTGCCAGGGCAAGATACATTGATCTTTTTCGATTCACGGACCCCGTGAATCGCAGAAAAGAAAGATAGTTGATACCGGCAGCCATCACCTGGCGGCGAGAAGCTCGCAAGCACGCTCGATGGTCTCGGGGCGCTTGGCGAAACAGAAGCGAAGAGCCTGGCTCGGGCTACCCGGGCGGAAAAAGCTGAATCCGGATACGGACACGATCTTGCGTTCCCGGGCAAGATATTCGGCAGCTTCTTCGTCGCTTGCAAGACCGAGATGTTTGCAGTCGGCAAAAATGAAATAGGTCCCCTCTGGAGGGATGAGTCCGAAACCGGCTCCGGCAAGAGCATCGGAGAGGCTGTCCCGGAGACTCTGGTAGCTGGTCTTGAGCTCGGCATAATAAGAATCGGGAAGGGACACCGCTGTGATGCCGGCTATCTGGAAAGGGGTAGGCGCCACCAGGGTGAGATAATCGTGCACTCGTCTGAGGGCGGCGCTATATTCAGGCGGGGCGATCACCCAGCCGACCCGCCAGCCTGTGAGATTGTAAGACTTGGATAGCCCCGAGCAGGTGAATGTCCGCTCTGCCATTCCCGGGATAGTGGCCATGACGATGTGCTCGCGACCGTCATAGGTCATGTGCTCGTAGATCTCGTCACAGATGGCCAGGACGTCCCACTTGAGACAGAGGCTGGCAATGCACTCCAGCTCCTTTCTCGTGAATACACGGGTCGTGGGGTTATTGGGATTGCTCAGGATAATCGCCCGGGTATTTTCGTTGAAGGCTGCTGCCAGCTCCTCTTCGTCAAAGGTCCAGTGAGGCGGATTGAGCTTCACATAGCGCACCTGACCGTGGCAGAGGACGATATTGCTGAAATAGTTCTCGTAGAAAGGCTCGAAAACAATGACTTCCTCGCCGGGATTGACAACTGAAAGAAGCGCCGCATTGACTGCTTCGCTCACCCCCACAGTGACGGTGACCTCCGACTGGGGATCGACCTCCATTGCGTAATGACGACGGTACTTCTCAGCGATGGCCTGGCGAAAAGGAGGATGTCCCCAGGTGTCGCAGTACTGATTCTTATTGGACAGAATCGCCTCCACCGCCGCTTCCTTCACCGCCAGGGGAGCCTCGAACTCGGGCAGACCCTGGGCAAGGTTGACGACCTCGCCGCGCTCGGTGGCTGCTGCCACTCGTTTCATGGAATCACGGATGTTGGAGGGCGGAATCGCCCTGGCTCTCTCGGAAATCTCTACGAGATGGGTGTTACTGGTCATCGGCATATATTAACACCCGGGACGTGCTACCATTTCCAGTTATGATAAAAACAGTCTCTCCGGCATTAAAAGCCCTTGTCGAAAGCTTGATCGACTATGCAGGCTTGTTTCCTCCTGCCGGTCTTTCCCTCGATATTGCTCTTGCTAACTATCAGGAATACAGGAGCGCCCCGCGGTCCTTCATGTTGCGCAGTTTCGTGCTCAAGGCCGGTGACATGGAGAAAGCTCCCGGCAGTCTCGACGGTCATTTCGCGGTCCTCGCCGAAACGCCCGTGGAGATTCTGGTGAAGCGTGCTGCCAGTTTCGAGACCACAGTGCCTTCTGCCTGCGAAGTGCCCGTTTATTGCGAGACCGCTATCGATGAACTCGACCGGGTGAAAGAAGCAGGCAATTTTGCCAAGATTCGCTGTGGAGGCGTCAAGCCCGAAGCGATTCCATCGGTGGAAGCGGTGGCCGCTTTTATCAGGGCATGCGCTTCTCGAAAGCTTGCTTTCAAAGCCACTGCCGGACTGCACCATCCCCTGAGAGCCGAGCAGACCCTTACCTATGAAAGCGACGCACCGAGGGCGGTGATGCATGGCTTTCTCAATGTCCTTCTGGCTTCTGCCTTCGCCTTTCACGGCGACGATGACATCGAGCCGATTCTGCGCGAGACCGATCCCAGGGCATTTAGTTTCGATGAGCGCGCCCATTTCAAAGATCGCAGCCTCGGTGAAGAGCAGATCCGTGCGGCCCGCCGGGATTTCGTCCATTCCATAGGCTCCTGCTCATTCGAAGAGCCGGTGGCCGACCTCGAGACCCTGGGTCTCCTCTAGACAGCCTCTATGGTCGATGTTATCGCCGATCGTTTCGAGCTCCGGGAGCTCCTGGGTGCAGGGGGGATGGGGAAGGTCTATGCCGCTATCGACCTGATTCTGCAAAGAGAGGTGGCAGTCAAAGTGCTGACCAGCGACCTGCCCATGGACGCCGATTCGATCCAGCGGCTCCAGAGAGAAGCCAGGGCTCTTGCGGCAATTGACGACCCCGGAATAGTCAGGATCTTCGATTTCGGTGTCACCGCCGACAATGAGCCGTTTCTGGTGATGGAGAGGCTCCATGGACGCAGCCTCGCTCAGATCCTTACAGAGAATGGTCCGCTTCCACCGGAGGAAGTGCTATCAATTGCCCACCAGATTGTCGAGACCATGTCTCATGTGCATTCCCAGGGCATTCTCCACCGGGACCTCAAACCGTCCAACATCATAATTGTCGACGGCCGAGTGAAGATTATCGATCTGGGCATCGCATTTCTTTTCGATGCGGATCAAAAGCTCACCGCCACCGGTGCAGCTATCGGGTCGCCGTTATATATGAGTCCCGAGCAGGCCAGGAACAATGAGCCGGACCAGCGGTCGGATATTTATTCCCTGGGCTGCCTGATCTTCGCCATGCTCGCAGGACGCCCGCCTTTCTCCGGACAGAGCGCCCTCGAGACCATCGAGATGCATTGCAACGAAGTGCCGCCGGTGCTGGTGGATGTTACAGAGGGAGCGGTACCGCAAGAGGTGGCGGATATCGTTTCTAGATGTCTTGCAAAAGAACCGAAGAGCCGATTCACCACCATGTCCGAGCTTGGCTCCGCACTGAAAGCCGTCGGCCCGGAGATCAGTGCCGAGGGCAAAGAAGGCGAGGAGCCGACACGGAAGGAGCGAGCCGGCTTAATAGGAGTGTTGTCTCTTGTTCTGGCTGGTGCCGTTCTTGTAGTTGTATGTTTGCTGCCCCTCTCTTTTCTCTTGCAATCCGAAAAGCAAGAGTCTGACAGACCAAAGTTGAAGAAGAAAGGTCCGGGTAAACTCGATGTCGTCGACGCTCTGAATGAAGTAATACCACAGGATTCGCAAAAGTTTTTCCGCAGTCATCTCGGTCAGGGAGATTCGCTGCGGGCGGCACCCGATACCACAGATGATGATTTGAAATCCCTGAGCGATGAGGACGATGTATCCGTCCTTTCACTTCACGGCAGCAGGGTGACCGGACAGGGACTGAAATATGTGGCGAAGATGCCTCTCACTAATCTTTCTCTCCGGGATTCGAATATGACTGACGCCAATGCCAGGCTCGTCTTGAAATTTCCTGATCTGGTCGGCATGGATCTGAGTGGTTGCGATGGAATCACTGACGCCGGTGTCATCGAGATCGCCGCCCTACCGAAGCTCAAGACATATTATCTCGGCTCTCCCCGGCTTACGACAAAGGCATTCGAGAGACTGGCCGAGGTTCCGACCTTGCAGACCGTGGTTTTTCGATTCAAGGAGACGGAGGTTCCGGAAGGCGCCGTATCGGCTCTATCGAAGTCCCATTCTATAGAGACGATCCATTTTCACTCGTGCGAAAAACTACCGGACTATGCCATTCGAGAATTGAGCGACTTCAAACGCCTGTCGGTATGTGGCTTCTTCCATACAGTTCTCACTGTCGATCTCGCCAGGCTTCTCTGCAAGGCAAACATTCACGATTTCTATATTACCGATTGCGATTTTCAGCCGGGAGCGATCAAAGAGCTCTCGAAGAGCCGGTTCAAGTCAATCAAGCTTGCCATGATCAAGGACCCTGACGGTGAGATCGCCTGGTTGAAGAAGAAGCGTCCCGATATGACGATTGTTGTAGAGAAGAATCAATTTGAGTCTTTCTGAAGAGATGAGCGAAAAAGACGGTAAGCTACTGAACGATCGCTACGAGCTGGCGGATCTGATTGCCTCGGGGGGCATGGGTGAGGTCTATCGAGCGACGGACCTTATACTCAAACGTGTGGTCGCTATCAAGCTTCTTCCCGGTGGATTCGCCGGACGCGACATCCAGCGGCTCCAGAGGGAAGCCAGGGTCCTGGGCAGTCTTTCGCATGCTCATCTGGTGCAGATATTCGACTTCGGCTCCAGTGACGACGGTAGACCATATCTGGTCATGGAATTTCTCGAAGGGGAAGATCTGGAGAGGCTTATCCAAAGCGCTCCTCTTTCACTATCGAAAGTGCGGGAGATTGCTTTTCAAATTCTTGAAGGGCTTGCCTATATGCACTCCCAAGGGGTGGTCCATCGGGATCTGAAACCGTCCAACATTTTTCTTGTTGCCGATGAGAACGGCCAGGAGATCGTCAAGATAATCGATCTCGGTCTCGCTCGTCTCGAGGAGACCGGCTCGGAAGAGAAAGATGGACAGAAGCTCACCAGAAGTGGTGCAGCAGTGGGCTCGCCGTTTTATATGAGCCCGGAGCAGGTTCGCAGCGAGTCTCCGGATTCTCGAAGCGACATCTATGCTTTCGGATGTCTCCTCTTTGCCATGATCGCGGGCAGACCGCCTTTCGTGAGCGACAACCCCATGGCCACTTTCGAGATGCATTTGAAGGCGGCGCCCCCGTCTCTGGAGCAAGTCACCGGCAAGATGCATCCTGAAGGTCTGGAAGATCTGATTGCCACCTGTCTCGAAAAAGATCCGGACAGTCGCTTCCAGTCCATCCCCGATCTCGAAGAAGCTCTTTCCAGCATCGATTTCGATCTCTCTAAAAGCACCGCTCCGGAGTCCCGCAAGAAGAGCGGAAAACTGTTCCTGCCGGTTGTTTCCTTAATATCGTTCTTACTGATTGCATCACTGGCTTTTCTATTCC
>JAGQHH010000182.1 GCA_020431945.1 Cyanobacteria bacterium HKST-UBA02
CTCGATCGCGAAGGTGCCCTGGAAGAAGCGATCCAGGCTTACAAACAAGCCCTGGCTATCGATTCGGGTCTGGTGCAGGCCCACTACAATCTCGGACTGCTCTATGCCAAATCACGAAACAACGAGATGGCGGTCAGCGAGCTCAGGAATTATCTGAAAGAGGCACCGGAAGGGGACAGCGATAAAGAGCAGGCCCGGGAGCTTATCGGTAAGCTCACCGGCAAGAACTAAGAAATCAGCCAGCCTATTCTTCTCAGGACGTCATCGAGTTCTCCACCGCTCCACAGCCAGATGTGCACAGCAAAAATACCCTGCTCCAGGGTGAGGTGCCCCCGGTCGACGAGCTCGCGGCACCGCCGGGCAGCATTGATTTTATGAGGCTCCACAAGACCCCGCTCGGTGAGATATTTTTCCGCAGGCATGCCCGACTCTTTCAACTCTCTGATAATCCGCTCCAGATCGGCATCGGAAAGGAAGGATAGACCGTGCACGAATTCCAGGAGCTTGCCGTCCTCCCCGGGCAAATCGTGCGGGTCGAGTCGTCTGGGCAGCCTGGGAAGCGCGATCTGCTCAACCGGCATTCCGGATGCTGCCACTTGCTTGAGGATCTCCACCGCCTGGATGGGAGCTACTTTGTTTTCACGGATCATGTCCTGGAGCTTCAGTCCGGCATCGACGATGATAGGAGATATGTCATTGGTATTCATGAGAATATGCCCGATAGGCTGAGCCTCCATCAAACCAGTCTCAACCGCGGACAGCAGATCGAGCTCGGTGACCAGCTCGCTCAAGACGAGCATCTCGCCCAGACGAAGAACATGATCCGGTCTGATCTTGCGAAGCCCGCCGAACTCGAGATAGTCCTCGATCGAATCACCGTGCATGGAAGTGAGACGCAGAGCGCCAACCGCCTGATCCCGGGCAATCTTGTTGTCTCGCAAAAGCGTCTGAGCCGTGAGAGCGGCATAAGCGACGAATTCGGAGAGAGACCCCTGGAGCACCAGGACCCTGGTCAGGGGAAGTCCGGAGCTATGACAGGCGCCCATGGCCACCTCGAGCTGCTTCTCTTTGACCACCCCGGCGTCCACCATAAGCTTGCCAAGATTTTGGGTAAAAGTGTGATACTCGGATTTCCAGCCCCCGGTCTCCAGGGCCTGCTCGAGGGTGACACCATCTCTTCGGACCGTTCTGAGAGCCTCCAGGGCCTCGTCCTCGGCGATGAGACGCTCGCGCATCAGGGCCTGGATGCGCAGGCCCGCCATCAGCTCTTCCTGACTGACATAGCCGTTGACGGTGAGGACCTGACCGATGGGCAGCCTCGACTGCCTGGCGATGGCAAGACAATGGGTGAGCTCGCTCCGCTCGATCAGTCCGGAGCGGACCAGGAGGTCGCCTATCAGAGTCCGCTCTTCTTTGCTCGTTTGTCTCACCATGATGCTCTTCTCGTATATATGTAAATCAGGAACAACAATAGAAAATGGATATTACTTCATAGCCGGCGAAATTTCCATAACTGCCGAAACTCCCAACCAGCCGATGATTTCAGCGCCAGTCCTTCTATAGATTTAAGCTTGGCGATCTCTTGCGCCACCTCCCTGCCACCACCGAAGGAGCCTCTCGATCCTTCAAATCGAACCACTGATGGTGACAAAGCCCTGGATTATCAGTACAATTGAACGGTTTCGAGACTTCTGTCGGGCGGGGCACAATCGACATTTGATGCATATCCAAGCGATAGAACAGGTTCCTTTTCGCGCACCGTAGTTGGAGACACGCAGCTTGACACTAAATCAAGTGTGTAGTGTAATGCGGCAGTAACGCCGGGGTGAAAACCACTTTTGCGAATCAAAGAAATCGAGCTGGACAACTTCAAATCATTCGGCAAACCGACGGTAATCCCTCTCCTCGATGGCTTTACCACAATCTCCGGTCCCAACGGCTCAGGCAAGTCCAACATTATAGACAGTCTTCTGTTCGCTCTCGGTCTTTCCTCGACCAGATCGATGAGAGCCGAGAGACTGCCGGATCTGCTCAATAACCTGAGCGGCAGGAACGAGGCCAAAGTGCGCGTTCGCTTCCTCAGCAACTCCAACGAAGAGCTCGAAGTCACCCGCCGTATCAAAGTCAAAGAGAACGGTTATACCAGCACATATCTCCTGGACGGGAAGGTATCCACCCTCACCGAGATACATGATCGCCTGATGGCATACAATGTCAGCCCTACAGGCTTCAATGTGATCATGCAGGGAGACGTCACCGGTATCGTTTCGATGAGCGCTTCCGAACGCCGCAAGATCATCGACGAGCTTGCCGGTGTCGCCGATTTCGACCGCCGCATAGACCAGGCCAAAAACGAGCTCGGCGCCGTGGACGAGAAAATCGATCACCAGCGAATTGTTCTCAGCGAGATAATCTCGCGCCTGGAAATTCTCCGCAACGATCGCGATCAGGCTCTCAAATATCTCGATCTGAAAACCAAGAAAGAAGAGATCGAGCGAGATCTCGTTTTCGTCCGCTCCCAGGAGCTCGAGACAAAGGCAGCCCGGGAGCTCGAGAAGATCAAGTCTCTCGACGAGAAAGAAGCGGCTCTCACCGATGCTCTGCACCAGGCCGAAGTGGATCTTCTCACCCTGCGCTCCGAGATGGGCCGCCTGGACGAAGAGATCCGGGAGAAGGGCGGCAACGAGCAACTTCTCCTCCGGCAGGAGCTGGAGAACAAACGCGGTGAGCTCACCCGGGAAGAGAACAAGCTCAGCAACCTGGAAGGGGCCATCGGCGAGAAAGCCAAGTCCCAGAGCAGTATCGAAGCCCAGATTGCCGCCATCGAAAAGCATCTGCGCAAACTGGCCAAGCAGAAAAAACAACACCAGGAAGATCTGGCTACCGTCAATCAGGTCCTCCAGGAGAAGCAACGCGCCTATCAGGCGGTGATGTCCCAGATCGAGTCGATGAGACAGGAAAAGGACAAGTCCTCCGAAAAGGTCGCCAGCCTCCATGAAGAGCTCCAGAAGCTCAGAGAGGAGCGTCATGCCCTGGAGGTCAAGAAAACCGAGCGGGAGACCAGACGTCAATCCCTGGAGAAAGAGCTCGAAAGCCTCCGCAATCAAGCCACCGAAAAAATCAGCAAGAGCGCCGAGGTGAAGACCCAGGTCCAGAGACTGGAGCGCAAATACGAAGATCAGAAAGCGCTCGTTCTCGGTATCGAAAGAACCGTTCAACAACTCGAAGCGGAGCTCGAATCCACCAGAGAAGAGATCGAATCCAAGAGCGAAGCCCTGGAATCGGTGAAGCGCCGGATCATCGAGCTGGAGACCGCCCAGGAAGTCTCTGGGGAAAGCGGCTACGGCAGAGCCGTGGAAGCGATTCTGAAAGCCGGCATCGAAGGGGTGCACGGCACCATCGGCCAGCTCGGCTCGGTAGACGAAGAATATGTCACCGCCCTCGAGACCTGTATCGGTCCCCGGCTGAGCCATATAGTCGTGGACGACGACAGGATCGCCCAGTCCTGTATCGAATTTCTCAAAGCCAATCAAGCAGGGCGAGCCACTTTCGTCCCTCTCAATAAGATCGCATCCCAGCCTCCGGGGCTCCTGCCTCAAAGACCCGGGGTCATGGAATTCGCCTATAACCTGGTGGATTTCGACCCGCGCTTCGCCAAGGCTTTCCAGTATGCCTGCGGTCAGACAGTGGTGGTGGACACCATGGACAATGCCCGGCGCCTGATCAACCAGGCCCGCATGGTCACCCTCGAGGGCGAGCTCTTCGACAAGTCCGGGAGCATCACCGGCGGCAAGGACAACAAATCCAGGTTCCATTTCACCAACCGTAGCGAGACCGATCTGGCGGTGCTCAAGCAGACCGCCAAGAGCCTTGGCGAGCAGATCAAATTCCTGAAAGCCTCCACCAAAGAGCTGGAAGGCAGCCTCCAGGAAGAACGGGAAAAGCTCAGCAAAGCCAAATCAGAGCTTGCCCAGCGCGAGACTGAGATAGCCGCTCATCGCAAGCAGACCGAAGAGCTCGACCAGTCCATCGAGGACATCAAGCCGCAGCTTCGTAATAAAGGCGATGAGATCGACGCCATCGATCAGGAGATGGTGGACATCGATGCTTCGGTGAAAGAGCTGGGCAAGCGGATCGACAGCCTGGCCGCCTCTCTCGAGAACGTCCGGGACAAAGGCAAGCAGTCCGAGCTCGAAAAGCATATCCACGAATCGGAAGAAGTCCGTCTCGATCTCGAGGCAGTCACGCAAGAGTGCAAAGAGATCCAGCGTCTCATCGATCGTATCGAGACCGAGGAGAAGGTCGAGGACAACAACCGCAATATCCTCCTGGAGCAACAGGCCGCGCTTGTCGCCGAGCTCACCGAGGCCCAGGAGAAGAAACCGCCCCTGATCGAGGCGATCAAAGCCCTCAAAGAATCCATCGTCGAGATGGAAAGAAAGGTCAGCGAGATCTCCGTCGAGCTCGAGTCTCTTCGCAAGAAGAAAGACGAGATGCACGACAGCATCACCGCCAAAGAGATCGAGAAGACCAAGCTGGGCGAAGACGTCAAACGCATAAATGAGCAGCGCCGCGAGCACAAGATGCTCCACTTCGAGATTGCCCGGGAGCTCGAAGAAGTAAAAGAGCTGATCAAAGAAGTCCTGGAGCAGAATCCGAATTACGAGCCCCCGGGCGAAAGCACCGTGGAGCAGCTCAAGAAAGAAGTGGAGCGTCTCGAGCGCCGTATGCGCAACCTCGAGCCTGTGAACATGAAGGCTCTCGACGAGTACAACCATACCGAGCAGCGCCGCACCGAGCTCGAGGAAAACCTCGATGTGCTCGATTCGGAGAAGCAGGAGATCATCCAGCGTATCGATGGCTATGACGAGCTCAAGCGCGAGACCTTCCTGGAGGCTTTCCACGCCGTCAACCAGAATTTCCAGGAGATCTTCGCCGAGCTCAGCCACGGTCACGGGCGTCTCGAGCTGGAGAATCCCGACAGCCCCTTCGAAGGCGGTCTGATCATCCGTGCCCAGCCACGCGATAAGAAGATGCAGCGTATCGAAGCCCTCTCCGGCGGCGAGAAGTCCCTGACGGCGCTATCCTTCGTATTCGCCTTCCAGCGCTACGCCCCGGCTCCCTTCTATGCTTTCGACGAAGTCGATATGATGCTGGACGGCGCCAACGCCGAGCGTCTCGCACGTATGGTCAAGCGTCAATCCGATTCGGCCCAGTTCGTGGTAGTGAGCCTCAGACGGCCCATGATCGAGAATGCCGATCATGCCGTGGGCGTCTCCCTGCGTGCCGACGGATATTCGCGGGTGGTCGGCATCAGAGAAGTACATATACCAGAGATGCCTGCCCACGCCAGCGTCGCAGGAGCGTAACCGGGAATGGGCGAAAGCGACATAACAGACATGCAAGAGGGTGTTGACATCCAGGTAGAGACCCGGACCGGTGCGCCGGTTCATGAGAGCGAGGGCGAGGTCTTCGACGCCAGCCCCGGTCCGGCCCCGGGCTCCATCCTTTCGGGCATGGCACCGGTGGGAGTGGCACCCTCCGACGGTATCGAAATCCTTGTGCAGATGGCTCAAAAAGGCGAAATCGACGCCAAGGCCGTGGACATCATCGATGTCACCGACAGGTTCTTGAAAGCGATCGCCGCTGCGCCCCGGGAGAGCTTGAGGCAGGGAGGCAAAATCCTCTTCCATGCCTGTGTCCTCCTGCGCATGAAAGCCGAGTCGCTGCTCGCCGACGAGATCGAAGAAGACCCCATGGGTGATGACTTCATGGACTTCGACGAGAACGGCATGCCCATCGAATTCGATTCGGCCAGGGAGCCCAGACAGATCACCATCGCCGATCTCGAAAGAGCGATCGTCCGCAAATCCCAGCGCAAGAAAGTCCGCAAACGTCAGGTCACCCTGGACGAGCTCATCAAAGCCCTGCAAGAAGCCGAGCGCATCGAGAAAGTCAGAGCCGAGCGCAAACCGAAAGAACGTATATCCATGGCCGGATATATGCAGGTCAATGATGTCGAAGACATACTCGATCTGGCCCACGATGAAGATATAGAGACTACAATCGATCGCGTCGAAGAGCTTCTGGCCCGCATTCTCAAGATCGGCGAAAATATCGAGCTCTTCGCCCTGGTGACCCTGCTGGAAGATCGCAGCGACTGGGTCGATACATTTCTGGCTTCTCTATTTTTGTCCAATGCAGGTAAAATAGACCTCGAGCAGAGCGAGTTCTATGGACCTCTCTATCTGGCTCTCTGCGAAAAACTGGCGGTTGCGGATACGGTGGTATCTACCAATGGATAAACCAATCAAAGCAAAAGTCGAGGCAGCCCTGTTCCTTACCGAGAATCCCCTGAAGGCGCAAGCCGTGGCGACGATGATCGGCGAAGACGTCAATGTTGTGCGCCAGACCATTCTTGAATTGATCAGAGAATACGAAGAGCGTCAGGGAGGTCTGGAGATCTCGGACGACAACGGCTATATCATCCAGGTCAAAGACGAATACTCCACCCTGGTGGACGAGTTCGTGCCCCTGGATATGCCCACGGCTCTCATCCGTACTCTCTCGGCCATCGCCATCAAGCAACCGGTAGCCCAGTCCGAGATCATCAAGATCCGCGGTCAGGGGGCATACGAGCATATCAAAGAGCTCACCGAAAGAGATCTGGTGAACAAGCGAGAAGACGGCGGGCGATCGCCTATCCTCACCACCACCAAGAAATTCCAGGAATATTTCCGGCTATCGAAAGACGGAAAGTCCTTGCGGCAGCTCCTGGGCGATTCTGAGAAAGAAAGCGGCGAGGTCTTCGATGCCTCACCGGATCCCAACGGCGAGCCAATCGGGTCGCCGGCCGAAGTTACCGATGCGGAGTACCAGCCCACTCATGACGAATCTTCGACACTATCAGAGCCTGAGAGCGATGCTAGAGACCATCAGCCTCAGGAGGAAGATGGAGCGCCAGAGGACCTGGGAACAGAGAGCACAGGAAGCGAGCTCCAGTCTGAGTCGAAATCCGGGCCTGAATCCGAGTCCAAAACTGAAAGCGAAGAAGTCAGCGAAGGAATAGAATTCTTCGACGCCAGACCCACAGGTGAGATACCGGTCCTGAAAAATCCTGGTTCTAGCTCTAGTTCTGGTTCTAGTTCTAATTCTGATCTCGCGTGAGCTCCGGAAGCGTCGCCGCCATAATCGCGGCAGCCGGAACAGGCAGCCGATTTTCTTCTGACGGCAAACCCAAGCAATTTTTCGAGCTCAATGGATATCCGATCTACATATGGTCGCTCCTCAGTCTGAGCACTATGGACGATATCGGCCGGGTCGTTCTGGTGAGCCGGGAGTCCCTGCTGGAAGAGATGAAAGAGACCGTGGACTCGGTTTTTGCCGGACGCGGTCTGGGCGTCTCCCGGAAAAAAATCCAGCTCGTCCCCGGCGGCGATACCAGGCAGGAGTCGGTACGCCTGGGTCTGGCCAGCCTGGCGGCGGCGCCGCCCGAATTCGTCCTCGTCCATGACGCTGCCAGACCGTTCCTGACCCATGCCCTGGTGCAAGCGGTTATAGAGGAGGTCACCGCCACAGGTGCCTGCACCCTGGCTCTCAAGGTCTCCGATACGATAAAAAAAGTAGAGTCGGGCGCCATCGTCGAGACTCTGGACAGGAGCAACCTCTGGGCTGCTCACACGCCCCAGGCGGGCCGCTACCTGTGGTTGCGGGAGGCCCACGAGCAAGCAGCCTCCAGCGGGCTCACAGCCACCGATGACGCGATGCTCCTGGAGGGCACAGGAAAACGTGTAACAATCGTCGAGAGCCGGGCCCACAATCTCAAGATAACGGTGCCCGAGGACATCGACAGGGCCGCCTCATTCAGCGATATTCTCGGTCAGATAAATGATTACGCTGAATCTAACGCTAATATAAAATCCTGACCATATAGCAAGTTGACAAGTCCTCGAAAGATAACACCGGAGCATAGCTGACACCGAACTCAATATCATGGACATAGGATCGACTACTTGCAGTTTGTCCCGAATTGAATAGAATGGGAACATCGCCTGGCACCGCCTGAGATGGCAAAGCTTATTCGTATATAAAGACACACATTAATAGGTATCAGAACGGCATCCTATTAAAGTCCAGAAGGTAAGGAAAACTATGAGTGACGACGTAAAAACCAATACCGCCGACACAAATAAGGTGTCCAACAACCACCAGATCAAAAAGCCTGTGGTTGACCTTTTTCCGGCCCTGACGGACAAGCGGATGCTCGCTATGCAACCGGTGAGACAACAACCACAGGTACGAATGAACACCCAGATTTCTATCTTCTCGCCCGTTAGCTTCGAAGAAGCCCTCGAGATCGTTGAATGTCTTCGCGGCCGCGCCGCCACCACTATCTCGCTGGAGAACATGAAGAAGATGGACGCCAGCCGTCTCGTCGACTTCGTAGCCGGTGCCTCGGCAGCCCTGGATGGCGATTTCCACAAGCTCAGCGATCAGGTCTATATCTTCTGCCCGAGCAATATCAAGATCACGGCAGACGCCAAGGAAGAAAAAGAAGCATCCCAGACCACCATTCCCGATGATATCGGAGCTCTGGACTTCCTCTATCCTGCTGCCACCGCCGGTGAAGCGCAGACCGCCGCCAGCCCCTGGCTCAGACATTAATCAGCCGGGCATTAACGGCACTGATTTCGGCACCGGACTTGGACCGGTATCGATACCCTTCGAAGTCCCCAAGCACCCGTCATTAATCAAATTTAGGCAACCGCCATTCGGGCTCATACCCTGTTAGCTCTTCAAGTTTTTTAACAGCTACCGGATGTCAGCACTGCTATTATGTAATTGCGATACGGTGCGGGTGGAAATCCCGCCAGTGCCGTGTTTCCTCCTTACCTAATCCACCACAGGTAACTCTTCCCTCCCTCTTTGTTCGGGGAGGGAAGTTTTTTTGTGGGTCCATAAATGAGACAGTCCACACCATTTATATGAGCCGTGGCTAATCTTCTTTTTGGGCTTTCGACCGATAAATAGTCATTAGACATACTCAAGATATCCATCGCTGGGCATCCTGAATAAATCCTAAGAAACTGCCATCTTCGGAGCTAAGACTTGCTGCTCCGCCTGGTGCTCGAATTAGAACTCGAATTAGAACTCGAACTAGAATTTGCATTCGAGCCGGCACCACTGTCGAGGGTCTCAGCGCCCACTGTATTGACCCGCACCTGCACCAGGGGCTGAGAGCGCATCTCGCTCTCGAAAAAGCTCTCCAGACCCCCCTGGAGGTACTGGCTCAGATCCCCGGCCGGCAGGCTCTGGGACTTGAAGGCGGCGGCAAGGGTGCTTTTCACCTTCTCTTCCACCTTGATAACGAACTCTTCCGCCGGCATTCCCCTCGGGAGGATCACACCACGGATGGAGACATCGGGCCCGGCGACGATCTTGCCCCGGTCCCCCACGCTCACCACCACGGTGACCAGACCGTCACTGGCCAGGCGCCGGCGCTCCTCGACGATACTCTGATCGATCCGCCAGTCCCTGTTGCTATCTATGAGAATAATCCCGGCCTTGACCCGGTCGGTGACCTTGCCACGCTCCCGGCTTATCTCGAGAACATCGCCGTTGTCCATGACGAAAGTATTTCCTTCTTCGACTCCGCATTCTACGGCGAGCTCGGCATGACGAACCAGCATCCTGTACTCGCCATGGATGGGCATGAAAAAGCGGGGCTTGCAGATATTGAGCATGAGCTTCTGCTCTTCCCGGCAGGCATGACCGGAGACATGGACGCCGGCATCACGCCCGTAGACGACATCGGCGCCGCGCAGGAAGAGATTGTTGATGGTATTGGCCACGGAGCGCTCGTTACCAGGGATCGGAGTTGCCGAGATAATCACCGTGTCTCCCGGCATCACCTTGATCTGGCGGTGCTCGTCGTTGGCAATGCGAGTGAGGGCCGAAAGCGGCTCCCCCTGGCTCCCGGTGGTGAGAATCACGACCCTATCCAGGGGCAGGTCTTTGACAAGCTCCACCGGCACCAGCAGATCGTCCGGGAAATTCATATAGCCCAGCTCCCGGGCTATGTCGGCGAACTTGAGCATGGACCGGCCCAGGATCGCTACTTTCCTTCCATAACGCATGGAGACATTGAGCACCTGTCTGACCCGGTGCACATTGCTGGCGAAAGTGGTGACGATGATTCGCTGCCGGGCGCTGGCGAAGACCTCATTGAGCTTGCTCCAGACCGTCTTTTCCGAAGGTGTATAACCATCGCGCTCGGTATTGGTGCTGTCGCTCATGAGAAGCAGGATGCCTTCCTCGGCAGCTCTTGCCAGGCTGGCGAAATCATAGAGCTCGCCGTCCACTGGAGTGAAGTCGAACTTGAAATCGCCGGTATGGACGAGAACACCCACCGGAGTGCGAATCACCAGGCTGAAACTGTCGGCTATCGAATGAGTGCAGCGGATGAACTCCACCTCGAAACAACCGATCTTCACCCTCTGTCTCGGCTTGACCGTCTGAAGCCTGGTCTGCTCCTCGAGTCCGGCTTCCTTGAGCTTGGACTCGAGAAGACCCTGGGCCAGGGCAGGTCCGTATATGACCGGGATGGGAACCTCTTTGAGAATAAAAGGAATCCCGCCGATATGGTCTTCATGACCGTGGGTGATAGCCAGACCACGGATCTTGTCGGCGTTCTCTTTCAAGAAAGTGATGTCGGGAAGGACCAGGTCGACACCGAGCATGTCCTCGTTGGGAAAAGCCAGACCGGCGTCCACCAGCATCATGTCATCGCCGCAGGCGATCACCATGGTGTTTTTGCCGATCTCGCCCAGACCACCAAGCGCTATTATCCTGAGACTGCTCTGGCTACCGCCTGTTCTGTCGATTTTTCTGCTTACCGGCGGCAAAAGAGGCTCCTTCCTTACTGTCTCTAACTACATAAATACCGGAGTCTAAGAGGAAACACAAGACAGCCGGGATGACAGACCCGCCTCGTCCACCAGGCGATCCATGGCTCTTTTCTGCTCATCGCTGAGCGGCACTAAGGGCAAGCGCAAATGCTCCTGACAGAATCCCAGCTTCTTGAGGATATATTTGAGACAGGTGGGATTGGGAGCCTGGAAGAGACCCTTGAACAGGGGCAAATGCTCGTAATGAGCCTGACGTGCCTGGTCGACCTTGCCGGCCACGGCATCTTCGATCATGGCGACGATCTCGGCGCCGATCAGGTGGCTGGCCACGCTCACCACCCCGCAAGCCCCTACACTGACCATGGGAAGAGTGAGATAGTCGTCCCCGGAATAGATGCGAAAAGCTCCACCGGTGATGGCAGCGAGCTCGGCGGTCTGATCGACATTGCCTGCCGAATCCTTGACGGCATGGACAGTCGGGCTGTCCTCGGCAATCTGTCGCATGGTAGCAGGCTCGATATTGATCCCGGTCCGACCCGGAATGTTATAGATCACCAGAGGCAATTCCGTGGCATCGGCGATCGCTCTCACATGAGCCCTGATACCGGCCTGGCTGGGTTTGTTGTAATAGGGCGCCACTATGAGAAGCCCGTCGGCTCCGGCTTTTTCGGCCGCTAGAGAGGATTCGATGGAGGAAGCGGTATTGTTCGAGCCTGCTCCGAAGAGGACTTTGGCTTTTCCTCTGGCAAGCTCGATCACTTTCTTGAGCAGCTCCAGTTTCTCGCTCCCGGTCAGTGTCGGGCTCTCTCCGGTGGTGCCCGCCACCAGGATGGTGGTGGTTCCGGTCTTGATCAAATGCGCGGCGATCTTCTCGACAGCGGGATAATCGATGTCGCCCTTCTCGTCGAACGGCGTCACCATTGCCGTCATCAGTCGTCCGAATAGAGGCGCATCATTTTCGACCACTTCCCATCTCCTCTTGTCTGAATCAGTTCTTTACCGCTTGTTTGAGCAGGTCGTGCTCGAGAATATACTCGGCAATCCGCACCGCATTCAGTGCGGCACCTATACGCAGATTGTCGGCTACGACCCAGAGATTGATGCCGTTTTCAGAAGATGTATCGCGCCTGATCCGCCCCACATAGACCGGATCCTGTCCGGCGCAATCGATGGGGGTAGGATAGCGAAGACTCTCAGGCTCGTCCCAGATCTCGATGATCGGGCTGTCCGCGAGACTCTCTCTCACCTGGGCAGGACTGACGGCTTTCTCGAGATCCACGGTAACCGCCTCGCTATGGCCGACGGAGACAGGCACCCGCACTGCCGTGCAGGTCACAGGCAGATTCGGGAGGTCGAGGATTTTTCTGGTCTCCTCAATCACCTTGGCCTCTTCCTTCGTATAGCCGTCCTCGAGAAATACGTCGATCTGCGGGATCAGATTGAAAGCAATCTGTCTCGGCATGACCCGGACATTGGCATCGGCGCCTTCGAGAAGAGCCCGGGACTGATGCTCGAGCTCGTCCATGGCTTCTTTGCCGGCGCCGCTCACCGATTGATATGTCGACACGATCACGCGCTTTAGTCCGGCCAGCTCATGGAGGATCTTGAGCACGACGACGAGTTGCGAAGTCGAGCAATTGGGATTGGCGATCACGCCCTTGTGATTGCGCAGGGTCTCGCCGTTCACTTCCGGCACCACCAGCGGTACCTCGGGCTTCATCCGGAAAGCGCTGGAATTGTCGATGATGACAGCGCCGCTGTCGGTGATTGTCTTCACCCACTTCTCGCTCACCGAAGCACCGGCGGACGCCAGAACGATGTCGATACCCTTGAAGGCCTCTTCGCTCACCTCGACAACATCGTACTCCTCACCCTTGAAGCGCACCTTGCTATTGGCAGACCTGGCGCTGGCCAGGGGAACGAAGCGATCGACAGGAAAGTCGCGCTCCTCGAGTACCGAGATGAGCTCCTGACCGACACGGCCAGTGGCCCCTAGAATTGCTACATTGACAGGTTTGTTTGACATCTGGGCTCCCTCCGGCTGCCAATTTAGCATGAATGTCATGATGTGACGAGATCCGGGTTCTAATCGGCTTTACAGAAGATTTTCAAAGCAGGCTCTCGAGACCCACTGTAAGACCCTTCATCTCTCGAGTCGCCTTGATGCTCATCAGAATGCCCTTTAGAAAGCAATTGGTGTTGAAACTGTCATGCCGGATCGAGAGCAGCTCGCCATCGGCACCGAAAACCACGTCCTGATGGGAGATCAACCCCGGAAGACGGAGGGAGTGCACCCTCACCCCGGCTTCGGTCACGCCACCCCGGCAGCCAGTCAGGAGCTCGTGGTCCTGTACTTCCCGGGGATTATAAGTGCGTCCCTCAGCGGCCTCCGCCAGCTTGCGGGTCGTGTACATGGCAGTGCCCGACGGGGCGTCCACCTTTTTGGTTCCGTGCATCTCGATCACCTCGACATGACCGAAATGCTTGCCGGCCTGCCTGGCGAATTCCATCATCAGGACGGCTCCCACCGAAAAATTGGGAACCACCATGGCCCCCAGACCGGCTTCGTCCACCCAGGAGGAAAGCCGCTCGAAATCGGCAGCCACCAGGCCGGATGTGCCGATCAGGGGTCGGACCCCCTTTGAAAGACAAATTCTTGCGTGCTCCAGGGCAGACGGAGCGACAGTGAACTCGAGAAGGACATCGGGATGGCTTGCCGCCAGGCAGTCGTCGAGATCCGGGCTCACCTTTACTCCCAGACTCTTGCCCAGAACCAGGTCGCCGATGTCAGTGCCCACATAGGCTGCGTCGCTCTTGCCGAAGGCTCCCACCAGGGACAGCTCGGGATCGGCGACGATAGCAGGGGCCGAGGCTCTTCCCATCTTGCCGTTGATCCCGGCAATGGCTACCTTGATAGTCATTTTCCCTCCAGTAGAATTCTCGGACCTATATATAGATATCTATTTGAGAGCCGTCCTGCCTGTGGAGCCGAAGCCCCCCTCACCCCTGGCGGAGCTAGAGACGGCTTCCACCACCTCGATCTCTACCTGAGGAACAGGCATGACCACGAGCTGGGCGATGCGCTCGCCGGGCTTGAATATATACGGCTCCTTGCCATGGTTGATGATCAAGACCATGACTTCTCCGCGGTAATCGCTGTCGATAGTGCCGATGCAATTGGTGAGACTGATGCCGGCCCGGTCCGCCAGACCCGAGCGAGCCCGGACCTGCCCTTCATAGCCTGTGGGGATCTCGACCTTGATACCGGTGGGAAGCTTGGCGCGGTCCCCGGCGCCTATCTCGATCGCCTCTTCGCTGGCAAGGGTGAGATCAAGACCTGCCGATCCGGAGGTGGCATAGTCGGGCAGGGCGACACAATGGGACAGCTTCTCGATTTTCAGGTGGACTTTGCTCATTTCAATCTCCGGTCGCATGTACTGGGGCCGATCACTCAAAAGAATCGGACCTAAGTATAAGGAAGAAGGCAGAGGGTCTGCCTGAAAAAAAGCGCAAAAACAAATATGCCACCCGATTTGCATCGCGGTGGCTTATTCGCTACTTCCTGGCTGCCTGCTGCGAACAGGCTAAGTATTTCCTTGTGCTTCAGCCAGTCCTTCACACATGGCGGGCTTCATGCTGCGGTCTCTGGTTGGGCGCCAACCTGGTGTTTCCGCATTGCCCCTCGGCTCAAAGCGCTCACTCAATGAACGCTCACCGTCTACATTCATTACTATATCAATCTACCCCGGGCTTGAGAAGTACCCCGATTTTCTTTTTTCGAAAATGTTTTTGCTCGCTTGCCACCCGCATGTTCAGCCGCTCTTCAATTGCGAGGCACCACCGACAATGCCGGGCCCAGCCGCATACTAAGGCTCACGAGGATCGCACTGGGCATCGCACGCCTGGACTGCATATTGAGCCAGAAAGCCCATGAACAGGCGCTTTCCGAGTTATACACAGCTTGACAAAGCCACCACCGGAGCTACCAGCAAAAATGCCAAATGACAAAAACACCACCCGACTTTCATCGCGGTGGTGCTTCTGCTACTTCCTGGCTGCCTGCTGCGAACAGGCTAAGTATTTCCTTGTGCTTCAGTCAGTCCTTCACACATGGCGGGCTTCATGCTGCGGTCTCTGGTTGGGCGCCAACCTGGCGTTTCCGCATTGCCCCTCGGCTCAAAGCGCTCACTTACTGAACGCTCACCGTCTACATTTATTACTATACCAAGCTACCCCCGCTCTGAGAAGTACCCCGATTTTCTTTTTTCGAAAAAGTTTTCGCATCACTCTACTCCGCACAGAAAGCCGCTTTCCGACTATCGAGCACCATCAGCAATGCTCGGCCCAGTTGCTGGGTAACGCATACGACGATCGCTTAACGGCAAACGCTCGAACTCGCTGAATGCCTCGCGAAATACAGATAAACAGGTGCTTTCAGAGTTTTTTACAGCTTGACAAAAGCCACCACTGGAAACACCATCGAAAATACCCAAATGACAAAAACACCACCCGACTTTCATCGCGGTGGTGCTTCTGCTACTTCCTGGCTGCCTGCTGCGAACAGGCTAAGTATTTCCTTGTGCTTCAGCCAGTCCTTCACACATGGCGGGCTTCATGCTGCCGTCTCCGGTTAGGCGCCAACCTGGCGTTTCCGCATTGCCCCTCGGCTCAAAGCGCTCACTTAATGAACGCTCACCGTCTACATTTACTACTATAGCAAGCTGCCCACGCCCTGAGAAGTACCCCGATTTTCTTTTTTCGAAAAAGTTTTCGACTGCACAAAACCCGCATAACAACTCACTCTTAAATGTTTCGATCGAAGCACGATCGCTCGGCCCATTTGCTCTTTCTGCATTTACAGCGTTCGCTTTTCGCCCACCTTTGTCTCCGGAGACCAGCTTGTCATGCCGCTTTCAGGAGTTTTTGACAGCTTGACATACGCCACCACCCGAAACACCATCTTTCAGGCGAATCGGGTCGATAATCTATGGATCGCGAACTGCTTTACAGCAAAGCTCGCCTGGCAAGCCGGATCTCACGGCATGCCAATTCCTGTCGCCTGCCGCTTCTTTCAACACCATGCTCTTCTTAGAGCTTTTGTTTCCATCTTCCTGGTATGAAAGATCCTCGGGGTCCAGGAGCTGCCGGATCAGCCCTTTGCCACCAACCGGTGAGGGATAATCTCGCTGCTTCGGACTTTGGTCCCTGAGGCAGGCTTATTTTGTTGTTTAGAAGGCTTCGGCAATCCGGCTATGACTTACGGATTAACCAACGTCTCTATTACTGTTATACACCAGAGCCAGGCAAAAAGCGACGAAGAATTTTTCTCAGACAGCCTGGCGCCGATCCCGGAAAGCCCTATAAACAAATACACCACCCGACTTGCATCGCGGTGGCGTATTCGCTACTTCCTGGCTGCCTGCTGCGAACAGGCTAAGTATTTCCTTGTGCTTCAGCCAGTCCTTCACACATGGCGGGCTTCATGCTGCGGTCTCCGGTTAGGCGCCAACCTGGCGTTTCCGCATTGCCCCTCGGCTCAAAGCGTTCACTTAATGAACGCTCACCGTCTACATTCATTACTATAGCAATCTACCCACGCCCTGAGAAGTACCCCGATTTTCTTTTTCCGAAAAAGTTTTTGCTCGCTTACAACCCGCATGATTAGCCACTCTGTCCAACTGCTTGAAATGCAAAAGTGCTCGGCCCACCCATGGCACAAACACCTTGCGGATTCACGAACGATTCACGGTTACAGCATCGAAACCAGCATGACAAGCCGATTTCGGAAGTTTTTGACAGCTTGACAAACGCCACCACCCGGAACACCATTTTTCTGGCTTTCCGGGTATTCTTTATCCGACTTTCGGCTCTACCTTGTAGTTCGAGCCGCCAGGCAAGCACGTTTCGAGCTTGCCAAACTCATTGACCCTGATATCGCCCCCGGTGCCTGTCAGGGCACGCGGAAATAGAGCCTGGTGTCTGGCAAGTACTCCGCATACGGTCGATGCGTCGCTTATTTAAGGCGACCTGTCGACTCGAATCTGCTGCTTGCTCGGACTAAGACTGTCAGGCGCAGATGGTCTTTGACTTTTAAAGGACTTCCGGAACCACCGTCTTTTGACATCCGGTCGGTTCTTTGGTCTCTATATCAGTTATACAATACCTACCCATAAAAAGGAATGCCACAAAAGCCCAAAACCAAAATATTTCTGTGATTTGCCTGTTTCTTACAGAGGATCTAGGACCCTATTTTCCAGGCTCCGAAATCTCCCGCCCCTGGCCAGACGGGTTTAAACTTCATGACAGAACTTGCCAAGTGCAAGCCCTGCCCGGGTTCTCCCCATATAATAGGTACACTCGCCGACGTAGCTCAGTGGTAGAGCA
>JAGQHH010000183.1 GCA_020431945.1 Cyanobacteria bacterium HKST-UBA02
GCGGAGAAAGGTGAGAGTGCCCATCACACGGAGCTCTACGGCGTCGTCCTTGATCTCGGCCCGGGCCTGGAACTCGTAGCAGGGACCGTATTCGTCCACCACTCTTATGGTCTGGACCGAATCGGCGGTCTCGAGAAGATGTCTGGTGAGGCTGCGCCACTCTCCGGTCCGACCGCTCTTGTTGTTATCGCGGCCGAGCACTGCCGGGCGGACCTCGGGACCGCCGAGACGGGCGGTGGTCCAGGGCTCTTTGGTAAGGTCGTTTCTGTCGATTTCGATAGCCATTTCTCTGTTTTACAAAGGGATTGAAACTGTCTCTGCCAGTGCTTACAAATTCCTTACCGGCCTGCCCTTGCGGTTAGGTGGTTGTCATGGGAGGATTTTTCGAGATCTTTGCTATCGTGATAGGTCATTCAAACTGGAGGTGGCAATTGCAAGTCAAATGGTTGACCCGGACTCTCGGTCTCTTTCTACTCACCTTCGCCCTGTCTGGCTGTGACGATATAGACAGGATCGTCTGGTCTTCCGACGGCAAAATCGCCTGTGTCCTGGCTGCCGACGGTCTCAGGCTGACCGACGGAGGAGGCGCCCTGAGCCCTGTAGCCGAGCGGGACGTGCGTCTGGCCCGGTGGGCTGCCGGCTCCGGTAGGAGCAAACGTCTCTTTACGGTGACCAGCAAGCCGCTCAAGACCTGGCCCGAGATCGAGAAGATTGAGGATGCCGAGAATCTCGATACCATCAAGACTTCGGCTGCCGAGATTCTCATGAGAGCCGATCTGAGCAAAGGCGACTGGGAGAAATTCACCTCCGAGGCCTCGGATCTGCCTTTTCTGGCTGAGGCTGCCATACTCGCCGATCATCAAGATCATAAGAAGCTCAAAGGTTTATTCGGCGGAAACTGGGACAAGTCCATGCGTGACGCCTCTCTCGATGTGTATTCGGTGAACGCCCACGACGTCGACGGTAGCACCGTGGGTGAAGGCAGAACTCTGCTTCAAACCGCCCGGGAGGTGGTCGATCTCTATCCTCAGGAAAACCTTGCCGATAGCCAGAATGCCGGTCGCGCCCTGGCTGTGATTCTCAAGCCCGAGCCTCATCAGGAGCCTTATCCTCACCGGATTCTGGTCCTGGATGCGAAAGAAGGCAAACAGCTCGCCCGCATCGAGGGGGCGAGCAAGTTCCCCTCCTGGTCGCCGGATGGCACAACCCTCTATTACATAGGTATCGAAGGAACCGGCAAGGCAAGCGACTCTCTCACTCATATGGGCAGCTTGAAAGCCGCGGTACTCTTCGATCGCTCCGGGGAGCTCCTGCCTTCGGCGGGGGATCACCAGGTTCTGGCCAGGCTCATTTTCGGATGCGAGTCCCGGGTAAAGGTCCGCAAGAACGGCGACATCGTCTTCTCCTCTCATGATGTCACCCTGCCCTGTGTGCCTTCCGACTTCTCGCACGAGCACACCATCTATACCCTCAGCCCCGGCAAGCGAGCCACGGTTGCCCGGCTCTTTCCGAGACGCTCTTCTCTGGGCGCCGGAAACCTGCGTCATTACTTCGAGTTCAACCCCAGCGAGACCAGGGTGAGTTTGCCTGACAAAGAAGGTTTCGTCACCGTGGTGGATCTGGCCACCGGAGAGCTGACGGTTGTCGACGGCGACGGATTCACTCCGGCTGATAGCCTGAAGTTCCTTCCGCACTGGCTCTCGGATGACGTCATCTGCCTGCCGGGCAGCCTCGACGATAATCCGGGCCAGGGCACCGAGGTGGTGCTTTACGATTTGAAAGAGAAGAAAGGCCGCTCGATCAGCCGTGATTGGCCGAAAGCCGCCACCAGCAAGTTCCTGGAGTGAGCCTGACGGTTTCGCTCCCGGTGCCCGCGGGCATTATAGTTAGCGGTGGAGGACAGTCTCTTGCAGCTAGCGCGTATCGTCAACCGGCAACCGCCAAATCGAGTACCCCTGGGTATTCTCGCTGAAGAATGGGCGGTCTGGGTGATCTTCGCCCTGCCCGTGATTCATTTCGCCCTGAGCATTGCCAGCGGAGATCCGGTAAGCGCTCTTTTCGCGGTGGGGGTGGAGCTATTCGCTCTCTGGTATCTGACCGGGCTGATTCTGGTGACCAGATCCCTCCGGGTTCTCTATCTCAACCGGGGCAACCCCAATCAGTTCGAGATCGAGCGCACTGCCCGGGAAGCGCTTCTCAAGCTCAATCGCCTGCCTGTTTACAAGGGCATGGCCCGGGTGCCCCTGCTTTCGCTGATGGCCTACGGCGAGGCCATGCAGGGCAAATATGACGAAGCCGAGGAGACTTACTGGGAGGTGGCGGGCAGCCTTCTCGATCGCAAACAGCAGAAATCCCTCAATTATGCTCTGCATATCTATAATCTCTCCCTCACTGCCATGAAGCAGGGACGCCCTCAGGATGCCCTTCTGCTGGCGGACGAGTCTCTGTCCACATTCCAGGACCATCTCAAGAACGAGCTTCTCGGCTCCGCTTATCCTCTCAACTGGCTGGGCTGGATCTGGCTCAACGAAGGGGATCTGGACAAGTCGCAGGAATATCTCGAGCGCGCCTGGCGCATCCTTGCCATGCCCGGCAAGCTGCCCTGGTGGATGCGCCCGGATCATGTCGATCAACTCAAGCTCGGCAATCGTGTGAATTTCAGCACAGTGATCCTGAGAAGAGGCGATCTAGAGGGAGCGCAGAAAATTTTTCCTCAAATAATCAGTCTGATTACAAAGAGCTTCAATGCCATGGTGCCTTCTTCCATCAGCGAAGTGGTGGCACTAGCCGAGGAGTTTCGCAAATCCGGGGATCTGGAGCGTGCCGAGACCCTGCTCGATCTCTGCTATCAGTACGGCAGGAGCATCCCGGATCATCCTGATTGCCAGTCCATCCTCACCGGCTATGAAGCGCTTCTTGTGGACAGCGGTCGAGACGACGATATTGGCTGCATGAAAAACTGGCTTCTGACGAGCGAAAAAGAAGAAGGCGCGTCTAACGATTGAGATCAGGCCAGGCCATGATCGCCCGGTCGTCTATGTTCTTGAAGACATCACCCTGTTTGGTGCCGGCATTTTTCGGCATGGGCACATCCGAGAGGCTGAGGGCCACGGCTTCGAGCTCGAGGGGCTTGGGCGGCGGCAGGATCTCGGCAAGAACAGCGGTCTTGACGCTGGTGGCCTCGGTCCGGGTGGTGACTTTCTCTTTCAAGCCCGGTTTGGCTGGAGGCAAGCGGCGGGCAACTGCTTTTTTCGCTTCGATCTCTTTCCTTTTCTGTATGCTGGCGCTTGTGGTCTTGCTTTCCATCTGGATCTGAGCCAGGGCCTGTTTTTCCATTGCCTCCCGGCGCAGGCGCACCGCCCGGATATACCGGAGCAAGCGACCGTAGTTCCAGGTCATGCGGAAATTGAAGCCGTCGATTTTGGAGCTTCCCGGAAACTCGAGAATACGTGAATAATTCATCTCTTTTATGGTGGCGAGCAAGCAACGATTCAAGACACTATCGGCGGTGCTGGCGTAGATATGCCCCCGGAGCTTGCCTGTTTTGTCTATGCTGAAAATGCAGGCTGCCGATCCGGTCAGGTGGTCGCCTCCTTCTCTTGCCAGATGCTTGAGGAGGATATATTGAAACGCCCTGGTGAAGCGGTTGATCCAGAAGTCCCATTCTCTGGTATTCTCCGGTGCCTGTCTGTACTTGGTGAGACCGTCCGGATGGCTCGCCCAGTTCTTGTTGTTGAGCTTGCGGCTCTTGTTCACCAGCTCGAGCATGTCCTCCAGGGGCATGCTCGAAGCATATGTCGGTGAATAGCGTTTCTGCCTGGCTTTTTTCGGATCTTTTCCGATCGATTTGACCCAGCGTTTGCTCTGTCTGTACATATCCTCGAGAGAGTCCATGAAATCCGGCGCCGGATCGCCGGATGCGGTCTTGCCGCTTACCATCTGGTTCCAGCCCGCGCCTACCCATTCGAACCAGTTCGGCTCTTTGGCCTGCTTCAGGACCGGTATCTTCGGCAGGATGTCCTGATTCTTGTCCATGGCTTCCCGGGTGAGAGCTTCCACCATCTCGGGCTGCAACTGTCTGGCTGCCATCTCCAGCTCTCCCAGGGCCTGGACGTCCTGACCGAGACGTTTTTGCACCAGACCCAGATAATAATGGCTCAGCCCGCTATCGGGATTCTCTCTCAGGTCGGTGGCAAGCAGGGCGGCTGCTTTGTCATAATTGCCTTTCTGATATTCGCCGATGGCTTTCAGAATCAAGCTGTGAGACTGCTCTGCCAGCGCCGGTGCCGCCATCAGCAGGAGGCTCATAGCGAGAATTATCATAGCGAGACTCATGGCGGTGATCGCTGACAGTTCGTATTCGAGCGTGTGCTTTCTTTTCATGGCTTCTACCCTGCATTATGCCCGCAATTGTGGAATCGGTGGCTGACGGGGGTAAGAAGCTAGAACCCGGAAGTCTGTAGATATTCGAGGATACGATGAAATTTATTGGACTGATTTCTGTTCTGGCTCTGGTGCTCCTCCTGGTCCAGGATCCTGCTCTTGCCGCCGAGGGCGCGAAAACCCCGGCAGCCCTGCAGAGCCCTGTTTTCAAATTCACCATGGCTTTCTTGAGCAATGCCATTCCCTGGATTGTCGGATTCGCCTGCGACCTGGCCATTCTCAAAAAGTTTCTATCATGGAAAAACACTGTTCTAACGGCTCTGGTCGCTTTCGTTCTCGCTTATCCTTCGATATTCTTCGCCTTGCCAGCCCTTATCCCGTTCGTCAGCAAGTCGGAGCTGGAGTGGCTGGCGATCATTGTCTTCGCCGTGGTCCTCACCATCGCTATCAGCTGTGTGAAATTCATCGGCTACTGGGTAATCAATGAGGGGCTACCGAAAAAGCTCGTCTGCGCCCTGCTTGTATGCAGCGCTGCGGCTCTCACCGGGACCTCCTACCTCGTCTCGATTCTCAAATAATTGGCGGAGCAGACAGGACTCGAACCTGCAAATCTCGTCAGGAGACCGACTGTTTAGCAAACAGTTTCCTCGACCGGTCGGACCTGCTCCATTTCCAAGGAGATATCTTCATTGTTGAGCCGGATTATCATATTGCTTTATGGCATTGTCGCTTATGCTGCATTTTTCGTGACGATCCTTTACGGAATCGGTTTCGTCACCGGTATTGCGGTGCCCAAGACCATCGATAGCGGCGGACTATCAGGGATAGAGCCGCTCTCTTCCGCTCTCATCGATCTGGCTGTGCTCGCATTTTTCGGTATCACCCACAGCACCATGGCCAGACCGGGATTCAAGAAAAAACTTACCAGGATACTTCCGGTGGCCGCCGAGCGCAGCACTTTCGTGCTGGTGGCGAGCCTCCAGCTCGCTCTGGTCTTCTATGTCTGGCAACCCCTTCCCATGGTTCTCTGGCAAACCAGCCATACGGCTTTTGTCTATGCCGGAATCGGCATATCTCTGGTCGGCTGGGTGGTGGTTTTCTGGTCCAGCTTTCTCATCGATCATTTCGATCTTTTCGGCTTGAAACAAGTCTGGCTGAATTTCAAGGAGACTCCATATAGCCACAGTCCCTTCATGGTCAGAGGCCTTTACAAAATGGTCCGGCATCCTCTCATGACCGGCTTCATGATGGCTTTCTGGATAACCCCGACTATGACTGTGGGTCATCTTCTTTTCGCCCTGGTGATGACGGCCTATATCGCTATCGGGGTGGCTCTCGAGGAGAAGGACCTGGAGCGTGCTCTGGGCGAGGACTATATCGCCTATAAGAAATCCACGCCGATGTTTTTCCCCTTAAAGCTCAAACGTTAGTCACGATATATACTGGATTTATGGAGAAGAATGCGCCTCACCCCAGCAAACTCAAGCTCTGCACTGCTTGCGATAGCCTCTTCGAGAATCCGGACTTTTTCGTCTGTCCTCACGACGGCAACAAGCTCATCGAAGCAGGCAAAGTCGACAGGCTGATCGGGGTCAGGCTCAACGATCGCTACCGAGTGGTGGAACAGCTTCACCGCGGCGGCCGTACCACCATTTACAAGGGCAGGCACGACCTCATGGGAAGGGACGTGGCCATCAAAGTCCTCAACTCGGAATGGGTCAGCGACCAGATCTCGATCAAGCGATTCCAGCAGGAAGCCCAGGCTGTCTCGCATCTCCAGCATCCCGGGGTGATCACGGTCTATGACTATGGTTTCGTTCCGAGCGGCCAGCCTTTCATGGTGATGGATCTCTTGCAGGGCGAGACTCTTCACACCAAAGTGGTGCAGGAAGGACCTCTGAGTCCGGCACGATTCCGCAAGCTCTTCTGGGAGATTTGCGGAGCTATGGCCCAGGCTCATGATCTCGGAGTGGTGCATCGGGATTTGAAACCGGCCAATATTCTACTTACCCGGATTGAAGAGACAGAAGTGCCGATCATCATAGACTTCAGTATCGCCAGGCTGATGCCTTCTTCCAGAAAAACAAATCAGAGCCTCACCCAGACCGGCGAGATTCTCGGAACGCCGCTTTATATGAGCCCGGAGCAGTGTCTTGCTGCTTCTATCGATGCTCGCTCGGATATCTATTCTCTTGGTTGTACGATGTTTTTCGCTCTCACCGGGGAGCCCCCTTTCCGGGGCGATTCGAACATAGACACCATGGAACTGCATATGATGGGCAGGGTAGAAACAGGACGGCTGCCACCGGACCTCGAGCCCATCGTATTGAAAGCCATGGCCAAGAATAATCGGGACCGATTCGCTTCAATGGATCAGCTCGGCGAGGCTCTCACCGGCAAGCCCGTGGACAAGCGGAACTGGCACGAGCGCGGACTGCATCTGGCTGGTGTCAGCGAGAAAAAGAAAGGCGAAGATCCGAGCGAGCCGCCGAAGAAAAAGAAGCGCTTCTGGTTCTTTTGATCTCTTACTGAAGAGTGACGATGGTGCGAACGGCCGGAATCGAACCGGCATCAGCGGAGTCACAATCCGCGGTTTTAGCCATTAAACTACGCCCACAGTGGCGGACCGGAAGGAGTCGAACCTGCCTGCGCCGGGAAGCGCTTTACCACTGGTCCTGAATATGACGTCGGGGGGATTCGAACCCCCACTCTCCGAGTTGAAAGCCCGGTGCCTTACTCCACTTTGGCCACGACGCCATGGCGCCCCAGGTAGGATTCGAACCTACATTGTCTGATTCAGAGTCAGAAGTCCTGCCATTAGACTACTGGGGTATGGCTGCACAGGCAGGGTTCGAACCTGCGACTCTCCGCTTAACAGGCGGTCGTTCTGCCACTGAACTACTGTGCAAAAATTAGGAAGCAGAGGGACTCGAACCCCCAACCCTTGCGGGCAACTGTTTTCGAGACAGCGTCCTGATCCGGCCGGTTTACTTCCATGGAGCCGTTGACAGGAATCGAACCTGCAACCCGCTGTTTACAAGACAGCCGCTCTACCAGTTGAGCCACAACGGCATAACCGCATCCAGGATTCGAACCTGGGACCGCATGGATTAGAAGTCCACGGCTCTGTCCACTGAGCTAATGCGGTGTGGTACCAGTGGTAGGACTCGAACCTACAACCTCGCGCTGATCCGGCGCTAGACCGGGTATAAGCCGGCTGCTCTGCCATTGAGCTACACTGGCAAGATCTGGAGGCAGTAGGAATCGAACCCACTTTTCGCCGCTTAAAAGGCGGGTGCATAGCCATTCTGCCATACCTCCGACTCGGTGTAGCTGGATTCGAACCAGCTTGTCGCTGCTTAAGAGGCAGTTGCTTACCCGTCAGCCATACACCGTCAGCCCCTGCCAGGATTCGAACCTGGACCCTTCCGGTTCGTAGCCGGATGCTCATCCGTTGAGCTACAAGGGCGTGCTTTCTTTTTCGATTCACGGACCACGTGGCCCGTGAATTTGGTAAATCCGGTTCCGACAAGGCTTTTGCTCTTGTTGATATGTTGATTGACCGGATTTCGCAAGGCTTTTTTGAATCGAATACATATCCCCCTGGGGTCTGAATTCAAGATTCGGCGGGGCACGGATTCGAACCTGCGAAGTCGTCGGACACGTGGGTTACAGTCACGCTGCTTTGGCCGCTTGCATACCCGCCGATGGAGTCCTCTGCAGGAATTGCACCTGCCTGAGCCGGGTTGCAGCCGGCCACCTCACTACTCGGTCAAGAGGACATGGAGCCTACCACCGGAGTCGAACCGGTATTGCCGTCCTGGCAAGGCGGCGTTCTCCCTTTGAACTAGGCAGGCTTGTTGTTGTTATTTCAATCGCTGAGGCGCTTTCGAAATGGTCGCCGCAGCAGGATTCGCACCTGCACGGGCTCACTTATCGGGTGAGTGCTCTACTGTTAAGCTATGCGGCTTAATACCCGATGTCGGACTCGAACCTACAACCTTCTCCTTGTAAGGGAGTTGCTCTACCATTGAGCTAACCGGGTGTGGTGCTTACGGTTGGGGTTGAACCAACGACGCGCAGGACTTCAACCTGCCGCTCTACCCTCTGAGCTACGTAAGCATGGTGCCCAGGGAAGGAGTCGAACCTTCAAATTCCTGTTTCTGAGACAGGCGCATATACCGGATTCTGCTACCCAGGCGTGGAGAATTCATTCTCAATTGCCCCTGGAAGGAGTCGAACCTTCATTGACGCCGGGTTTAAACCGGCCGCATCTGCCGTTCTGCTACAGGGGCATGGTGGAGACTATCGGCTTCGAACCGATGACCTTCTCGTTGCAGGCGAGGCGCTCTACCAGCTGAGCTAAGTCCCCTCATTCCGGCGGATCGTCCTCCAGGCTAGACCGAGAGATCTGCCGCACGCCTGGACGATGGTCAGCCATAGCGTGCCCGGAACTTGACACTCGAACAAAGTGACACTCCAAAAGAATGCACTTTATGTGGTCGCGGAGGTTGGATTCGAACCAACGGCCCCTCGCTTCCAAGGCGAGTACTCTGACCAAGCTGAGCTACTCCACGAAATTCCGGTATGAATACCGGTGAGAGTGAAAAGTGGCGACCCGTACGGGATTCGAACCCGTGATCTCTCCCGTGACAGGGGAGAATGTTCGTCCGCTACACTAACGGGCCGTGCACCGACAGTTTTCATACCGACATGTCGAGGTCGTGGTGATGTCCGGGACTCGGGAAATGAGCAGGTCCCGGACGGCGCGCCTCGCCGCAAGGCTGGTAGCCGAATTTCGAGGCTATTGGGCGCAGAGGCCGGAGTCGAACCGGCAGTCTTCAGCTTATGAGGCTAACGTGTTAGCCATTACACCACTCTGCGATGAAATGATTTCTCCAGGGAGAAATTCTGGCGCATCCCCCAGGATTCGAACCC
>JAGQHH010000184.1 GCA_020431945.1 Cyanobacteria bacterium HKST-UBA02
GGGCCATGCATTGCTCGGGGCTCATGTAGTAGGGCGTGCCGAAGACTTCACCAATCTGGTCGGCATTCTGATCGGCGTGTTTTCCGAGAGCCACGGCGATTTTGAAATCGATGATCTTGATGCCTCCGTCTGCCGGAAGCAAGACATTTGCCGGCTTCAAATCGCGATGGACGATCTCGGCATCATGCACCGCTTGCATGGTATCGCAGATCGATTTGAAAATCGGCAAAGCCTTCCCGGGAGGGAGGGGACCGTCCTCTACCCTCGATTCGAGATTATCGGCGTCGACATACTCGCAGACTATGTAAGGCGAAGACCCGTGAATGCCGAAATCGAAGACTTTTACCGTTCCCGGATTGTCCAGGGCGGCCATAAGTCTTGCTTCCTGCCTGACCCGGAGGATGTCCAGCTTGCTCACCGAAAGGCTCTGGTGCAGGAGCTTGATGGCCACCACGGTGCCGGTGAGCTCATGCTGAGCCTTGTAGACGATATAGCAATTGCCCCTGTGGATTTCTCTCTCGACGGCATAGTTTCCGATTTTCTCTACAGAATCGTTCATGAACCGGCAGTTCTTCCTGTCTTTTATGAGGCTCTTTAGTATAAGTCAAATAATGGGTATATTTCTGACATCAGCGATCTTATTGTGTGGACTACACAGATGAGAGAGGAAAGTGGACTCGAGTTCCTCGGAGCAGAAGCCGAAGCAGTGGCCCTTCTGCGAGGCGAGCTCGTGGATGCACGGACAGGACTCTACAGCTTCTCGGTCTTCATGCACTACGTGGAGCTGGAGTTCTATCGCTTCGAGGCTTATCATGTCCCCTTCTCCTTGATTCTTTTCGAGCTGGCTCAGACCGATTCGGAGCCCATGCCGCTAGAGGCCCTCACTGCTGCCGCTCTTCGTATGAAACTGGTTTTGCGAGATGTCGATGTTATCGGACATGCCGGATCGGCCCCCAGCGACTTCGGGATACTGCTTCCCGGACTCCGGCCGGCCCAATCCCTGGTGACTGCCAGCAAGGCCTTGCAGGCTCTCACTGCCAGTTGTCTGGCGGCCGGGCTCAACAAGCGAACGCTCAGAACATCTTTCGGTGTCGCCGGTCTTCCGGATGACGGCAACGAAATCGATACTCTCATGCAGGCGGCGCTGCAGGCGCGCCATGACGCCGAAGGAAAGCAATTCCCTGTTTCCTGTGCCCGGGGTAAGGACCGATGAGTGATTCCGAGCGCACTCAGGAGTTCGAGAAGGCGCCTACCATCCTGGAGGTGGCTCACACCGGCCGGGCGCCGATTATCGACGATGTGGACCGGATGTACCGTCAGTGCAAAACCGTTCCGGGCGTGGATATTCGCTGGGTCTGGAAAGGACGGACTATCGAGCGCCGCTTCACCCTGACGGTGACCTATCCGGTGATTCATCAGACTGGATGGTGGGACTATGAGGTCCGGGACGATCCGATCTGGTCGATTACCGACGATCGCGAGCAGGGAAACAACGAGATCTGGAAGCAGAAGACCTGCGACACCGAGCTTGTCCTGCTCTATTGCGGAATGGCCGAGTCCAAGCAAGAAACGCGCGAGATTGTTTTCGATACCGCGGGTGGTGAGGATGCCGAAGCTGTTTCGGCGGCAGCGATAGCCACCCCGGTTTTCGCCGAGATTCTTTCCGGCAAGCCTTATATCCCGACCGACGGTTTCACCGAGATCGCGGCTATTCATACAGCACTCAAGAATTACGAGTACAATCACTTTTCCGGCTTGCTGCAAGTCCACTCGAACCACAGAGTAGGCGAGATATATATGGACAATGGCGTGCCGGTGCACGCGGTGCTGGATAGCGACAGCGGCGACGATCCTTTCCGGGAGATTATCACCTGGCAATCGGCGGCTATCGATGCCGATTCCAGAAAGCGAGCCCCGCAAGCGACCCTGAGCCGTCCCCTGGACAACCTGGTGTCCGAGGGCTTCGGTCTTCTGGAGCAGAAGCGCTATCTGGCCAACTGCGGTCTCACTTACGAGTCTTACCTGACGCGTGGTTCCAGGGACATCGATTCCCTGGTCGTTCCCGCCGGACCTGAAGCCCGGAAGATCGTCGACCACCTCAACCGGCGCCTGACGGTATTCGATCTCGTCAGGGATCTCGATCTGAAACCCTGGCAGTGGGCTCC